>JAHJDO010000136.1 GCA_018812485.1 bacterium
AATCCTTGATATTTTCGTTTTGAATTCAACCATTTTAGGGAATGATTTTTCTGTATTTAACGAAATTTGCTCTGTAACACACTCTTACTTATAGGCTTACGCTTAAGCCCCAATTTTAGCCAAATCTGTCTAGTACCCTTATATGGTTTTGTATAATTTTCAATATTTCTTTTTCTTTTTCTTTTGGAAAAACACTCATGAAGTTTTTCGTCCAATACTCATCTCTTGAGTTGCCAAAATGATGCAAAAACCACAGATACTCTTGATTGTGATCAAAACTTCCCTTTTCCACTTTAACATCTGAAAAGTATACAAGAATTTCTTGATTATCTAGGTTTCCCTTAAGAACCTTTAAGACTTTTAATTTTATTTTCCATTCTTTTCCAACCCCACCAAACAGCGATTTTTTCTTGTGTATCACCTTTGTTGTTTTTCCGATAATTATCAATGGTGTCTCTTTAATGCACCCTTTAAGAGATTTGTTTTCTAATTGCCAAGCATAGACTGGGTTCATACTGAGTAACACAATGAGAGAATTAAGTAATAGTGAATATTTAATAATTAACATTTTAGTATTCATATAACAATTAATACATGAAATCCATATTGTCTTGCTTTCTCAGCATAAAATATACCAAATTTTTACTAATTCAGCAATAAATTCTTGTTAACTTTTACATTTGCAATATAATACCAGAAGGAACGGACTTGAATGCGAAAAAAGTCGACAATGCTGGAGACATAAACCTTAAGGAGCTTTAGATGCTATTTGACCCTAAATTTACTATATCTGCTAAAATCAACAAGTCTCTTGTAGAAATAGAAAGAGTAAGAGGCTTTTTAGACGCGATAAAGATTAAAGAAGAGTGGTTTTCTGCGATACAAAAAGAAGCGCTTGTTTTAGAATCTCACTATTCTACACATATTGAGGGTACGGCTTTAACTCTTGAACAGGCAAGGAAGGTTCTCAACGGTAAGGATGTAAAAGGTGTAAGACCAGATGACAGAAGAGAGCTTTTGAATTATAAGAGAGCAATGGATTTTGTTTCTACATACCTAGGCAAAGCAGATCCTGTTACTGAAGGGCTTATAAGAGAGATACATAAAATTCTTGTAAAAGGTGTAAGGGGTGGTCAGGCTGAACCGGGAGAATACCGCAAGGTTCAAAACTATGTTGTAAATTCCAGAACCCGGGAGGTCATCTATACTCCGCCTTCATCTTTGGAAGTTCCGCGTCTTATGCTAGAATTTGCGCAGTGGCTTAATAGGAATGAGGAAGTATCCACAGTTCTTCTTGCAGGGATAGCTCAATTTCAGTTTGTTCATATTCATCCTTTTTTAGATGGTAATGGTCGTACAGCAAGGTTGCTCTCTACTCTTATTCTTTATAAGACAGGATATGACTTTAAAAGGTTGTTTTCGCTCTCGGAATATTATGATAAAGATAGATTATCTTATTATAAAGCGATTCAGTCTGTTAGAGAAAATAATATGGATATGACCTTCTGGCTTGAATATTTTGTTCAAGGATTGAGAACACAAATGGACCAGATAAAGCAGAAGGGCAAAAGCATAATTAAATATGGTTCAGTTTTACAAAAGGCAGAGACAATAGGTTTAAAGGAACGTCAAGTAAGTGCTTTAAAATTCATTATCCAAAATCAGCATATTTCGCGCTCACAATATGTTGAGAAATTCAAAGTGTCTTTGCGCACCGCAAATTACGATTTGAGCCTATTGGAAAGTAAGGGACTAATTAAAAAGACAGGTGTGAGCAGGGCCGTAAAATACATTCTAAAATGAAGTAATTGCACGCAAATTGCACGCAAATTGCACGCAAAAGCTAGTAGTGAATTGGATGAGTGAATATCATGAGCTATGAATTATTTATTGCCCTGAAGTATCTGAGATTACATCATAAGACAAAATTCATATCCCTTATTACCCTAATATCTGTTCTCGGAATAGCTATTGGAGTAATGGCTGTTATTGTTGTTATGTCTGTAATGAATGGGTTTGATAAGCATTTAAAAGGCAAAATGCTCGGTATAAAATCTCACATTGCTATATCTGATACAGAGATAAAAGAATATCCTCAAATAATAGACAAGGTCAAGAATGTGTCTCATGTTCTAGGCTGTTCTCCTGTAATAGCAGGACAAGGGATGATCAAATATCAAACTGATGCTATGGGGATAATGATAAAAGGAATAGATCCCTTAATGGAAAAGAACACGACAGATATTTCAAAGTATATAATAGAAGGCTCAATGAAATTAGATAAAGACTCTTACAATATCGTGCTTGGAAAGGAACTGGCAAGAAATCTTGGTGTAAGACTGCATGAAGAAGTGACAGTGATATCTCCTGAATATAAAGTAGGGCCAGGAGGAGTAATTATTCCCAAAACTGCCAGTTTAAAGGTTATCGGACTATTTGAATGCGGCATATACGAATATGACAACACACTTGCGTATGTTTCTCTTAATACAGCGAAGAAACTTTACAACCTAAAAGGTGTGAATAGAATTGAGATAAAACTGGATAATATTTATCTTTCTCCACAGATCAGTGGGGAAATAAAAGAGCTCTTAGAGTATCGTTTTTTGGTCAGAGACTGGCAGACTCTGGATAGAGCCTTCTTTTTTGCACTTAAGCTTGAGAAAATCACAATGTTTATAATACTGGGTTTAATCATTATTGTGGCAGCGTTCAATATAGTCAGTACGCTTATTATGATAATTCTTGAGAAGACAAAAGATATAGGCATACTTAAAGCAATAGGGGCGGATTTAAGGAGCATAAGAAAGATATTTATTCTTGAAGGTACAATAATTGGGGTTCTGGGAACAATATTAGGATGTATTGGTGGAGTTGGACTTTGCTTGTTATTAAAAAAGTATCAATTTATACATCTGCCTCCCGAAGTGTATTACTTAAAAAATCTTCCTGTTGATATGCGTATTTTGGACTTCAGCGCGGTATGTGTAGCATCAATATTAATCAGTTTTCTATCCACTTTGTATCCAGCCAGCCAGGCTTCAAAGCTTGACCCTGTAGAGGCGCTAAGGTATGAATAAAACAATTATTCAGGCAAAAGGTTTACATAAAAAATATTCTGATGGAGAGAAGGAACTACTGGCTTTGAAAGATGTTAATCTGGATATTTACAAAGGAGAATTTCTCTCAATTACAGGTCCTTCAGGTTCAGGGAAAAGCACACTTTTACATATACTCGGTGTATTGGATTCTCCTACAGAGGGAGGCCTGAAATATGATGGGGTTGATATAAAAAAAATGACTGAAGATGAAAAATCTACTCTTCGCAACAGGAAAATAGGCTTTATATTTCAGTTCTTTCATCTGTTTTCTGAGTTGACGGTTATTGAGAATGTAAGCCTTCCCCTGATGATAAAAAGCAAGAAATACAGGCTGCCAAAGGAGAAACATAAAGCTATCGAGCAAGTACTTGGAGATATTGGCCTGGGAAAAAGGCGCCTTCACAGGCCCAATCAGCTCTCAGGCGGGGAGCAGCAAAGGGTTGCAATAGCCCGTGCCTTGGTCAATAACCCTGAGATTATACTTGCAGATGAGCCAACAGGTAATCTGGATAAAGAGAACAGGGACACAATCTACAAACTGCTCTGGAATCTCAATAAGGATAAGGGTATTACGATTGTTATTGCAACACACGATGAAACTTTTGCTAAAACTGCACCGCGTATGCTTAAACTTGTAGACGGCTCTGTAAAAAGCGGCTAAAAACTTTTTGTAATATAAATCGTAAAATCTTGCTACAAACTAAATTTAGACAAAGCCCATAAAATAAAATATAATAATCCGCCATGGAAAAAGAAAAATTACCCAAAAAGCTAAAAGAAAAACTGAAAAAAGATTTTCAGGATGAAGAAATCCTTATAGCCCTCAGTTCGGATGTTACTGCTAAGGGCTTATATGGTGAGGAATGGCTTGTTGTTACCAGTAAAAAACTTCTGGTTTTTTCGGTCAATAAACTGGATGTAGATATTCTTTCAGTAATAGAGCTTGATTCTATAAAGAAAGCAGAAGCTATAAATCTGGTCGGCAGTGGAGTTTTAGAAGTTGACACTGGAGAGCACATTTACCGTCTAATTTCGTACTCAGATGCGAAGAATGCGGATTTTTGCCAGGCTGTTGATGACATAAAAGATCTTTTGAGTGGGAAAAGTCTTGTAGGAAAAGATAGAACTAAACATAGAAAAATATGCAAAACATGTTCAAGACCAATCCCGCAGGATATGAACAAGTGTCCTAGATGTACTGAGAGAAGAAAAACTCTTTTCCGCATATTAAATTTTTCCAGACCATATACAAAGCTTCTCTTTTTCATATTCTTGACAATGATTCTTGGTACAGGATTTGGACTTGCAACCCCATATATGAGTAAACTATTCATAGATTTTATATTTAAACCGGATTCTATAACAGGAATATATGTTTACGCTAAATGGCTGCCTTTAGCAGTATTAGTATTGTTAGTCGCATACGCAGGGCAGTTATTTTTCGAGGGTATACGGGAGAGACTATCTGGTTCTATGGGCTTTAGAACAGTTTATGATGTAAGAGCTGCCATGTATAAGAGACTGCAGGAACTATCTTTATCATTCTTTGATAAACACCAGACAGGTGCGATACTTGCAAGGGTCAATCAAGACACAGGAGAACTTCAACAGTTTCTTGTGGACTTTTTGCCTCTTACAATGGAGAGCATTTTTATGCTGATAGGAGTTGGTGCATTTCTATTTATATTAAGCTGGCAACTTACACTATTTATTTTCATTCCCGTTGTAGCAACTGTTTTGTTTTTGAAGAAGATTTTCCCGAACATAAGAACTTATTTCCATAGATTTTTCCAAAGACGAGCCAGGTTAAGTGCATTAGTGAATGATTCCATATCAGGCATGAGAGTTATTAAGGTCTTTGGACAGGAGTCAGCGGAAATAGAAAAGTTCGAAAGGAGAAGTGGCAGCTATCGAGATGCAGGGATAGAACTTACAAAAAAATGGAGTATATATCACCCAATTTTGCACTTTTTTATAATGTGTGGGGTTGTTGTCGTGTGGTTCGTTGGTGGAAAACTGGTGTTTTTAGAGAAAATGTCTGTTGGTTCAGTTGTGGCATATTCAGGGTATTTAATGATGTTTTATAGACCTGTTTTCATGCTTACAAGAATGGCTCAAATGATAACTAATTCACTAGCTGCAGGTGAAAGGGTTTTTGATGTGATTGATACAGAACCGGAAATTAAAGATAGTTCTGGTGCAGTAGGCATGCCGCATATAAAGGGTGAAATTGAATTTAGAGATGTAACGTTCGGATATAACAAGTTTAAGCCCATAATCAAGGATCTTACTGTGAAGATATATTCTAACGAGATGATTGGACTTGTTGGAAAAAGTGGTGCAGGTAAAAGTACAATGATTAATCTTATATGCCGCTTATATGATGTGAATAAGGGAGGCATTTTTATAGACGGACTAGATATTCGAAAAATAAAGCACTCTGATTTGAGGAGTCAAATTGGGATTGTACTACAGGAGACTTTTTTATTTAATGGAACAATATTCGATAATATTGCCTATGCAAAACCTGATACAACTAAGGAAGAAGTAATAGAAGCGTCTATTACTGCAAACGCACATGAATTTATTATAAATAAGCCTGATGGTTATGATACTGAAGTCGGGGAAAGAGGGAACAAGCTCTCGGTAGGAGAAAAACAGAGGATATCTATTGCACGTGCAATTTTAAGGAATCCTCGAATTCTTATTCTTGATGAGGCAACTTCATCTGTTGACACACAGACGGAGGGAAAAATTCAGGATGCACTCCTAAATCTTATAAGAGGCAGGACGACAATTGCTATTGCTCACAGGCTTTCAACACTGCGAAGTTGTAACAGACTGTTAGTTATTGAAGATGGGAAAATTACTGAGTTTGGAACACATGAAGAGCTTATGGCTAAAAAAGGTGTATTCTACAATTTGGTTATGATGCAAAAGAAGCTTTCAAAGATTAAAGCAGTTGACGGATAGGGGAAAATGAAGATATTAGACTATAATAATGTAAAATTTAAAAGATCAGAGTCTGGGGCGCTTAACATTACCCTGGAAGATGGGAAAAGAATTAGAGACGTTCATTGTATTCCTATGTTCCCTTTTTCCGACCCGGAGGATTTTATTTCTATTGTATGTAAAAAAGGTTCTGAATTTGAAGAGATAGGTATTATAAAACATTTTAAAAAACTGTCTTCAACTCAGCAGAATTTTGTAAGAGAAGATATAAAGTTTAGGTATTTTATCCCAGAGATTACGGACATAAAAAGAATTAAGCAGACGTATAGTTTATGGGAATGGGATGTTGTTACTGATCGAGGGGAAAAGAGATTTTATTTGAGGGATAGAAGAGAAAATTTTTTTCTTAAAGATGATGGCAGGATAATAATAACTGATGTAGAGAAATGCAGGTATAAAATTACCCGTCATAATAAACTGCCCGCAAAAGCAAGAATAGAATTGGATAGAGTACTTCTGTAAATCACAATAATAGAAAACAGGCATTACATAGATGAAACTTTTGCTAAAACTGCACCACGTATGCTTAAACTTGTAGACGGCCTTGTAAAAAATTCTGTTTAATATACTTTTTTTATTGACAGGTTTTTCCGTGTTTTATATACTCCCATTGAAAGTTTATATTAGGAAACTTCTGTGGATGTAAAGATTGGCCAAAAGATAAAAAGATTACGTGTAGAAAGCGGACTGACTTTGCAGGAGCTTGCTTCCAGGTCAAATCTTACAAAAGGATTTCTTTCACAACTGGAAAGAGATTTAACATCTCCAAGCATTGCAACCTTAACTCAAGTATTAGAGGTGTTAGATGAAGACTTATCCTCTTTTTTCAGCAAGGTAGAAAGAAATAAAATCATATACAGTAAGAGTGATAGAGTTGCCATCTCAGAAGGGGAAGGGGTTCCAAAAGTTGAAGTTTTGGTTCCAGGGGCTCAAAACAGAAACATGGATGTTGTGTTAGTAGATTTGGATGTCGGGCAGGTGACCTCAAAAGATAAAATTCACGAAGGTGAGGAGTTTGGTTTTATTATGACAGGTAAAATTGCTCTTCATCTCGATAAAAAAGTTATGAAAATATTTAGCGGGCAGTGTTTTTATTTCCGGTCAGAGGCAAGTCATTATATAGAAAATGTCGGGAAAAAGAGAGCAAGGCTTCTCTGGGTTTCATCCCCGCCAACTTTTTAAAAAGGAGATATGAAATGGATGCTTTAAGCAAACATATTTTAGGGGAATTGTATGATTGCGACAAGGCTCTTTTAAACGATGTGGATATGATAGAGAAAATCATGAATGAAGCGGCTAATGCTTGCGGAGCAACAATAGTTAAAAGCGTATTCCATCTTTTTAACCCTCACGGCGTGAGCGGCGTAGTAGTGATAGCTGAGTCTCATCTTGCGATTCATACATGGCCTGAACATTGTTTTGCATCAGTGGATGTTTTTACATGCGGAAACACAGTAGTCCCGTGGAAAGCATATGACTTCTTGAAGAAGAAGCTAAAAGCTAAGCGTTCTACAGTATTTGAGATGAGAAGAGGGCAGGGAATAAAGGAGAGACAGAAAAAATGATTATTAAAACTCCAACCTGTTTTTTTCTTGTTTCAGGAGAAGGAGAGGGGAAGACTCCTTTAAATGCTTTTGACATGGCATTGCTTAACTCCGGAATAGGAGATACAAATCTCGTTAGAATGAGTAGCATAGTTCCTCCTGCTTGTAAAAAAATGAAACCTATTAATCTTCCTTTCGGAGCGTTAGTGCCGGTAGCGTATGCATCTATTAGTTCTGATATTCCAGGTGAGATTATTTCTGCAGCAGTTGCCGTGGCAATACCGGAGAATGATTCTAAACCTGGTTTAATAATGGAATATTCAGCCAGAGGGCATAGGGAGGATATAGAGAATATTGTAAGAAGAATGTCTGAAGAAGGGATGTCTTCCAGAGGAGAAAAAATAAGGAAAATTACTTCTAAAAGCGTGGAGCATAAAGTGAAGAAGATAGGTAATGCATTTGCTGCAGTTGTCTTATGGGATAATGGAGAGATATAAATGGAACTGTGGTTTACTGAGAAACACACAAAAAATTTGGGAATTACGTTAAAGATAAAAACAGCTTTATTTCATGGTAAAAGTAAATATCAAGTAATTGATGTTCTGGATACGTTTGAATTTGGTCGCATGCTTCTTTTAGATGGGCTTGTTATGATTACTGAACGTGATGAATTTGTTTATCATGAAATGATTACTCATACTCCAATATGTGTTCACCCAAATCCGTCAAATATTCTAGTTATAGGAGGGGGAGATGGTGGAACTATCAGAGAGATTCTGAGACACTCTGAAGTTAAAAAAGCAGATTTGGTTGAAATAGATAAAATAGTTATAGAAAAAAGTATGGAGTTTTTTCCAAATGTCAGCAGTAAGCTTAAAGATCCAAGAGTTAATATTATTGTTAAAGACGGAATAGAGTATGTTAAGAATCATAAAAATGAGTATGATATTATAATCATAGATTCTACTGATCCCATTGGCCCGGGAGAGGGCTTAGTCAGAAAAGAATTTTACGAATCAGTTTTTGATAGTTTGAAAGAGGATGGTATTATGGTTGCTCAAACTGAATCCCCATTTATCAGCGGCAATTTGGTCGCTGATATATTTAAAAACATTAAAGCTGTTTTCCCAATAGCCAAAATGTATACTGCTTCTATTCCTACTTATCCGGGAGGATATTGGAGTTTTTCTATTGGTTCCAAGAAGTATGACCCAATAAAGGATTTTAATCAGAAAAGGGCGGCAGATATTCAGGCTCAACTGAAATATTACAACTCTGAAATTCACAGGGCCAGTTTTGCCCTGCCAAACTTTGCGCAAAAATTATGCAGTTAAGCACTAACCAGTTCCTCTGCGCTAATAAAAAATATGAAGATGCAGACATAGTAATTTTTGGCGCTCCTTTTGATGGAACGTCCTCATATCGCAGCGGTTCTAGATTTGCTCCAGACGCTATAAGGGAAGCGTCCAGAAGCATAGAAACTTATAGCCCTTTACAGTTTAAGGATACGGAAGATTTAAGAATTGCTGATATTGGGGATCTGGAACTTCCATTTGGAGAGAAAATACGTGCTCTTAATCAAGTAAAAAAACTAGTTAAGGATATTTTGCGAGACGGGAAAGTTCCAGTAGCAATTGGCGGAGAACATTTAATTTCTCTAGCGGCAATAGAAGAATGTTATAAAAAATACAAAAACCTGAATGTAATACAGCTTGATGCGCATACTGATTTGAGAGATCAATTTATGGATGAAAGGTTATCTCATGCTACGGTCATGAGAAGAGTATCTGAGATTGTTGGTTTTCAAAATATATATCAATTTGGTATCAGGTCAGGATTAAAAGAGGAATTTGCTCTTTGTAAAAAGCATAATACTATTTACCAATTCAGTAAAAAGGATTTTGAAAGGCTCATAAAGGCGGCTGCCAAGAAACCAACTTATATAACATTAGATATAGATGTTTTTGATCCATCCTTCGTTCCCGGAGTAGGCAACCCAGAAGCAGGGGGTATTTGTTTTAACACTGTTATGGCATTCTTGAAATACGCAAAAAAGTTACATATAGTTGGGCTTGATTTGGTTGAGCTTTCTCCACATTATGATCCATCAAATATATCTTCTTTTCTTGCTGCAAAACTATTACGTGAAATGCTTCTTGTAATCTAATTACAAAACTACCCAGCATATATTTAAACTTGTAGACGGCTCTGTAATGTGATAAAAATGTAAAATGATTCGCTATTTATGTTATCTTATTGCTCAGTTTCTTGCCATTTATCTTTCCAAGAAATGGGCCTATTGTGTGGCAAGGATAGTCAGCAGATTATATTACTACTTTTCATGGCAGAGCAGGCAGGCTGTTAGAAACAATATGTCTCATGTTGTCAAAGGAAAGTTAACCAAAGAAGAATTTTGCAGGTTAATATGGCTGACCTATTTGAACTTTGGTAAATATCTGGCGGATTTTTTGTTTTTTCCAAAAATAGATGCAAATAACATTGATAAAATTGTGAGAATAAAAAATAGGCATTACATAGATGAAGCTTTTAGCTATAAGCGGGGAGTAATCGCATTGAGCGCACATCTTGGCAACTGGGAAATAGGAGGGATAGCGCTTTCTCTTAAAGGTTATCCTATAAATGCAATTGTATTAAGTCATGATAACCCGAGAGTTAATCAGTTTTTTATTAGACAGAGAAAACAAAAAAATATGAATATAATTCCTGTAGGGTCTGCGTTTAGGAAGGCGCTTCGTGTATTAAGAAAAGGAGAGTCTATAGCTGTTTTGGGAGATAGAGATATATTTAAAAGAGGGATAAAGGTAGATTTATTCGGTAAAGAGGCAATTGTTCCAAAAGGACCGGCAATGATGGCTGTTGAGACAGGAGCGGCTGTACTGCCTGTTTTTGCTATCAGACAACCAGATGAGACATATAAACTAATTTTCGAGAAGCCCTTTTTTGCAAAAAGCGGGAAAAATAGAAATGAAAGCATACAAAAAACAGCTTTACAAATTGCGGGGATTATAGAAGAATACATAGGTCTTTATCCTGAACAATGGCTGCTTTTTCATCACATGTGGGAGGGAGAATAAATTAAACAAATATTAAGTATTAAACCCAGAAGCAATATTTGTGTTTTATTGCCATGCTTCAATGAGGAAGAACATATCTGCAATTTGATAAGGGATATTAAAAAAATAGTTAAGGATGTCATGGTAGTGGATGATGGGTCAACAGACAGCACCTCTCAGAGAGCACTGGATGGCGGAGCTATAGTTATAAAGCATGTAAGCAATCAAGGTAAAGGAGCAGCTCTAAGAACAGGTTTTTCCTATATTGAAAGAAAAATGTTTAAAGCTTTAATAACTATGGATGCGGACAGACAACACGATTATACAGAACTTCCAAAGTTTATAGAGGAATTTAAGAAGAATAGCGCTGATATAGTTGTAGGCAACAGGATGAGCGACACCAGAAATATGCCATTTATACGATTGTGTACAAATAGAATAACATCCTTTTTTACTTCACTATTCCTTTCTTCGAGGATTAGGGATACTCAGTCCGGTTATAGGCTTATTAGAACAGAGGTATTGAGAAAGATTAATCTATTAACAAGCAATTTTGAAACAGAATCTGAAGTATTGATAAAAGCGGGCAGAAAAGGATTTAGAATAAAAGAAATTCCCATAAAAACAGTGTACTTACCAAACGCCCGGAGCAAAATAAGGCCGCTAAAAGATGCTCTGAAATTCATAAGGCTTATACTATCCAGCGTATTTTTCAGGTAAGATGAGAAAAAACAAGTTTATCCGACCATGGGTTTTAATTCTCGCTGGGGCTATAGTTGTACTGTTTGCAATCATACCAGCGCTAAATACACTAGCATCTAATCTGATGTACTCTAAAATTAAAAACATATGTAAAGATAGCTTTAACTGCGATATAAAACTAGAGAAGCCACGTGTAAATACAATAAAGGGTATGATCGTCTTTGATAATATATCTATTGATAAATATATTGGTGGCAAGAAATTTAACGTTAATGTTGATAAAGTGTTTATCAACATTAATATGGTTTCGGCAATAAAGAACATTCTTTATCTTTCCAGCCAGCCAACAAAATTTTTCGCAAGTATTGATTTCGGTTACAAGAAACATATTAAGGCGGATTTGAGGGGAAATGTTGATATCAGAAGTTCAAAAGGAGATTTCTCTCTGGAAACAAAATGTTCCAATATAGATATGGCATATATGGGACAGTACTATGCTGGTGTCCCTGTTTATATTAAAAAAGGCACCGCAGACATTTCATCAATTGGAACATGTAAAGAAGGCAAACTTAATTTTTCTCAACATATATTAATCAAAAATCTATTTTTAAGTACAGAAAAAGACAAGGATTTAAATAGGCAGGTTTTTATTGGACTTGATTATAGAGATATCATTAATTATGTAAATGAGAAAAAGGGCAATATTGACCTGAGCTTCATTATAAAAGGAACATTAAAAGAACCTGAGTTAGACTTAAGCCCAATAATAGAGAATATACTTACTGAAATAATGGCATTAAAAATATCATCAGGTTTGCAAAAATGGATAAAATAAAAGATTATACGGACGAACGTCTTAATATGGTGGGCGTTCAACTGGCACATAGGGGAATCAAAGATAAGCGTGTTCTTGATGCTATGAGCAAGGTGCCAAGACACCTCTTTGTTCCTTCTGATAGTATCTCAGTTGCATATACTGATCAGCCGCTTTCTATAGGAGAATCTCAAACTATATCCCAGCCGTATATGGTTGCGTTAATGAGCGAATGTTTGAAGCTTAGTGGTGGAGAAAAAATTTTGGAATTAGGCACAGGCTCAGGGTATCAGGCAGCAATCCTGGCAGAATTAGGTTTTTCTGTTTATACAATGGAGAGAATTAGCACATTATCTATAGGTGCGCAGAGAATACTTAAACATCTAGGGTATGAAAACATAAAATTTAAGGTAGGAGATGGAACTCTTGGTTGGCATGAGAATGCTCCCTATGATGGAATAATGGTAACAGCTGGAGCTCCTAAAGTTTCGCAAGTTCTTATAGATCAATTATCAGAGGGTGGTAGAATAGTTATTCCTGTAGGTAATTCCTTTTCTCAAGAACTTTTTGTTGCTTCAAAAATCAATAAAAAAATAAAAACCCAAAATATCTGTGGATGTATGTTTGTCCCATTGATAGGTAAACATGGATGGAATAGTGAGAAGAAATATTATTAGAAGATTATATAACTGGGTATTGAGCTGGGCTCATTCAAGGTATTCAATTCCAGCATTATTTACATTAGCTTTTACAGAATCCTCTTGTTTTCCTGTGCCTCCGGATGTTCTATTAATAGCTCTTTGTGTATCAAAGCCTAAAAGGGCCTTACTGTATAGTCTCATAACAACAATCGGTTCTGTATTAGGCGGAATATGCGGATATTTTATAGGTATGAAGATATGGGAGTATACAAGCAATTTCTTTTTTAAATATATTCCTGGATTTACCCCTGAATCTTTTAACTATGTAAAAGATTTATATAACGATAATGCCTTTTTGGCGGTATTTGTCTCAGGTTTCACACCTATTCCGTATAAGGTTTTTACAATTGCTGCAGGCGTTTGTAAAATTAGTTTTACTGTTTTCATTATATCATCAGTGTTAGGAAGAGGGTTAAGATTTTTTATTGTAGGTGGATTGATAAAGTTTTTTGGAGAATCTGTTAAAAATTTCATAAATAAATATTTTAATCTGTTAACAATTTTGTTTACTATTCTTTTAATAGCAGGATTTTTGATACTTAAATTTGCAATTAAGAATTAAGCGGGGCGTAGCGCAGCTTGGCTAGCGCGCCACGTTCGGGACGTGGAGGTCGGTGGTTCGAATCCACTCGCCCCGACTAGTTTTGAATAGCCAAATTTTGAGCAGTAAAAATGTAAGTTTATGGTATATGTAAATGTGTAAAACGATAGCATGCGTTAGGTTATTGGCTGAATGCATACGCTATGGCTTTAATATTGCCAGTGAGTAGCGATTTTTTATTTGCATTTTGTAGAAGCTTTGGATTATAATACAGAAAATAGCAAAAATAAGGAGGTGATACAATGGCAAAGAAAGCAGAAGCAAAGCTTTATTCATTAAGAATAGGCAAAAAGGAAGACAGTGTATTTAAAGGAAAAGGAGCGAGACAAGCTGCTTTAAAGGCTGCTTCCAGAGGATTGAAAGATAGTGATGGTCTGATCAAGCTCAGAGAACATGGGCAGAAGAAGGATGGCAAGTGGAGAGTGCATATATTTAAAGGTTCAGTACAGAAGGTTGCTAAACCCGCTAATGCACCCGCATGGATGCCAAATAAGATTAATAAGCCTACTGTAAAGAAGCTTCGTGTTGAAAAATTGAACACAATATAGTAAATTATTTCTTGCGAAGTAATAAAAAGCCTGCTGTCCAAGTGACAGCAGGCTTTTCTGTTAAGGATAAAAATGAGGTTTTCTATAAAAAGATTACAAAAACTATTTAGGTTTGTTATTAATCTTATTTTCCCAGTTTATTGCCTGATATGTAAAAGGCAGCTTTCATATCAGACTAATACCTATCTTTGTGATGCATGCAAGAAAAGCATAATACCTATTACTGGAAAAGTTTGCAATAAATGTGGTAGGCCTTTTATAAATGGTATTTGTGGGATATGCAGAGAGAAACAGTTTTGTTTCTCAAAAGCGCGCGCTAGTGGAATATATGATGGCTCAGTAAAGGAGTGTATACATTTTTTGAAATATAAGAAAAAGACGTATCTTTTAAACACGTTGTTTGAGGTGTTTTTATTGCCAGATAGTCTTGATTTTTTTAGCTGCGATTTAATTATTCCTGTACCCCTCCATTGGATACGAGAGTATTCCAGAGGATTTAATCAGGCTGAACTAATAGGGAAAAAGATTAGTAAGAGGTTCAATATACCATTATCAAAAACTAGTTTAAAGAGAACGAAGGCAACTCCTTCACAAACAGGCCTTTCTCTGAAAGAACGTACTAAGAATATTAAAGGAGCGTTTTCAGTAGGGAATGAACAAAAGCTAAATGGAAAAAGAATTTTACTTGTTGATGATGTTATGACAACAGGTGCAACTGTTAATGAATGCTCTCGAGTCTTATTGCAGGCTGGAGCAAGAGAAATTCTTGTGTATACTTTAGCAAGAGGACGATAGGGAGTTAAGAGTTAAATCTTGACTTTATATAATGTTTTTTTATAATTGGCTCATTGTTTTGCCCCGTCGTCTAATGGTAGGACGGATGATTCTGGATCATCTAGTCGAGGTTCGAGTCCTTGCGGGGCAGCTCCGGCCCCATCGTCTAGTGGACCAGGACACGTGGTTCTCAGCCATGGAACAGGGGTTCAATTCCCCTTGGGGCTACAAAGGTTACAAAGCGGAAGCGTTGGCTACTACTTCTCTAAAAACTTGCCTATTTTTCTGTATTTTTCGTATCTTTGATTACTAATTTCTTCGGGAGAAAGTTTAGCTAATTCACTTAAACAGGTTTTTAATGTATTCTTAATATTCTCGATTACTTCGGCTGGATTTCTATGCACTCCGCCAACTGGTTCAGGTATTATTGCGTCAATAACTTTAAATTTTTTCAAATCCGATGCTGTTATGCAAAGCGCTTCTGCAGCTTCGGGAGCTTTAGTTCTGTCTTTCCAGAGGATTGCACCGCATGCTTCAGGAGTACACACAAAGTAGACAGCATTCTCCAGCATAAAAACTTTATTTCCTAATCCAATCGCTAACGCTCCTCCACTACCACCTTCTCCAGTAATTATAACGATCGTAGGTACTTGAAGATGGGCCATGTCTTTTAAGTTGTGTGCAATTGCCTCTGCCTGTCCTCTTTCTTCTGCCCCAATGCCCGGATAGGCACCTGGAGTGTCAATAAAAGAAATGATTGGAATGGAAAATTTTTCAGCTGTTTTCATTAACCTTAACATTTTTCTATAACCCTCAGGATGAGGCATTCCGAAGTTTCTGTTAAGGTTTTCTTTTGTATTTCTGCCTTTCTGGTGGCCAATTACCATAACCGTTTTATTTTGAAAGCTAGCCAATCCTCCTATTATTGCCTGGTCATCAGCAAATGATCTATCGCCATGAAGCTCGATAAAGTTTTTCATAAGGGCATTAATATAGTCCAAAGTATATGGTCTGTCAGGATGACGGGCAATCTGCATTCTTTGCCATGCTGTAAGATTCCGATATATTCGTTTTTTACTTTCAAGTGCCTTTTTCTCAAGTACTTTTATCTCGTCTGAAAAATCTATATTTTCTGTAGAAGCAAAGGATTTTAACTCTTCTATCCTTTTCTCCAGCTCTATAATAGGCTTTTCAAATTCAAGACCATTTGTCGTCACTTTTTGTCTCCCTGTGTCTTAATTATAGTTACAGGTGTTTCAACGGGCACAAGGTCAAACAACTCTTCTACGTCCTTATTATACATTCTTATGCAGCCTTCTGTAGATTGTTTTCCGATGCTGGCAGGATCTATTGTCCCGTGTATTCCATATCCTTTCTCAGATATTCCCATCCAACGGGTACCAAGCACATTTTTGGGGCTATCTGCGGGAACTCTAGTGCCTGCAGTGTACCAAGGTGGATTTTTAAGCTTGTTTACTATTTTAAAATTTCCTAGAGGCGTGCCGTCATGAGTTCCAGTAGCTACTGTGTATACTTTTACAGGTTCCCCATTGTTTTTTAAAATAAGCTTATTAGACTTTGTATATATCTCAATATAGAAGCCGGATCCGGAAGTTATTTTTAGCCTCTTGCCAGGTCTTATTGCATCATTTTTCAGCTTATTGCTTTTTTTAATCAAATCAATCGTAGTATTAAATTGTTTAGCAATTGAACCGAGAATATCTCCAGCTTTTACCTCGTAAATTACACTATCTTTTGTAGGAATAGGAGAGAAGATTAGCATTACGTTTATGTCTCCAATCTCTTTGTATGCTGTATTTTTTAATTCATCACTATCAGACTTCAGAGTAACCCTCTCGAGTAGAGAGAGAGCATTTAAGAGTTTCCCTTGCAGTTTATAAACGCGAGCTTTGGCATACAGAGCATTAAAAAAGATGTTACTGTTAGGATGTTCGTTTAATATTCTGTCATATATGGCCTCTGCTTTTTTAAGATCATCTTTTGTCTGTGCCAATTCACCCAGCTCAAGTAGTGTTTCGTCAATATATTCTGAATTTTTGAATTGGTCTATAATCCTGTCGAGAAGAGTCTCAGCATTTTTAAAATTCCCCATTTTTTTGTTGCATATAGCAAGTCTATAAATAAATTCTACCTGTTTTTCTTTGGATGTAAATTTATGCTTTTGACTTTTATTCAACAGATCAGCATAGATAGTCTTTGCTTTTTCAAAATCGCCTTTATTATAAAACATGTCTGCTTTTTTATACTGATTAGAAATGTCTTTTTGAAGGAACAGAAAATATGCCTGCCATCCAACGTAAATAGCAATTATTAGTATCATAGTAACTAATATGAATTTCGTATTCTTTTTTTTCATATCTGTCTCCCTTTCTAGAATTTACTTCTACTAAAGTCCAAGATCATTTCCGACACCGTTCTATGCCTTTTATTTGGATTCGTTTCTATTGCCTTCATCACACAATTTTCAATATTTTTTGGTATGCTGGAATCGTAATAAGAAACTAATCTTGGTTGTATATGTATATCGATGTGAGCTCTCATAATTGCGTTTTTATCATTAGCTTGATAGGGAACTTTGCCGGTTAACATTTCATATATGGTGATTCCATAAGAATATATGTCTGTTCTCTTGTCTGTGTGTCTTTTTCTTATCTGTTCGGGAGACATGTAAGTAGGTGTACCGTCAATAAAGCGGTTACGTGTGAAGATACTTAACCTGTTGTAACGCGCCAGACCAAAATCTATAATTTTTACTTCATTATTTTTTGAAACCAGAATATTTTCAGGCTTTATGTCACAATGGATTATATTATTTTCATGGAGATAATCTAGTCCTTTTCCTATCTGTAAAATGAGATCGTATCTCTGAATTTTTTTAGTTTTTTTATAAAGCAGGAGTTTTTTTAGATCTTCCCCATTAATATATTCCATCACCATATAAGGCATTCCATCTTCTTTTCCAAAATTCATTACCCGAATTATATTTGGGTGATTTAGCTTTTTTAGCATCTTAGTTTCTTGGATGAACCCTTTTATTGCTCTGCGGTTTGTAGCAGATTGCCGGAGAATCTTAATTGCTACTATATCCTTTGTTATAGGATCACTTGCTTTGTATATGCGAGCCATTCCACCTGACTTAATAATATTCTGAATTATATATTTGCCAAACGTTTTTCCTATCATTAACAAATCCACGATTAATTTTAAAATTGATACATCATATCAACCAACATATATAAGTCAATTGAAATCTTAATTCGTTGTATTCGAGATGCCAGTTAGGCTATTCCAGTATTTTCCTAGACTGTTTAACTCAATATCCACGTTTAAATTATCTTTAAGATTATAACTAAAATCAATGTTTTTTCGCATACAAATTCTGCTCAGTAGGTCCAATATAAACTTTATATCGTTCTGAAGTATATTTTGTCCATGAGAAGTGATGTCAGAAGATATTAGATTAAAGGAGAGCTTTATTCTGTCCTGATCAACAACATCAAACTTTATTTTGAGGTTGTTGATTTTATTTAGATCAGGAGACGTTGCCAAAGAAAATCCAAGGTTGCTGGAGTATTTATTCAATAGACGAAGCAATAGATTGTTTTTGTTTTCCAATGTAATATACCCATCAGTTTTATCGTTTAATGTTGCTTGAGTGTTTAGATTGTTAAAGTTTCTTTTTGCATATTCAACAATATTTAGTGTAGAACCAACAATTATATTATCTTCAATAAAAGTATATGCTGATAATTCTCCTCTTTTATTTCTGCCTTTATTGTAAACAATACCTGTCTCGGTTTTTATCCCGTCTGCACCCCCAATGTGTTTGCTTAAAAGCCCAGATAAAATTGTCTTTCGCAACATTTTACTGCTTTTTTTGTCTCCAATTTTAAGAGATACGGCTAGATCTCCTATTTTCATAGAGATATCAGAGGCTTCACTTACTATATGCCCTGTAATAAAATATATGGTTTCCCCTGTGTTGGAAATATATATATTACCCCAGATTTTATCAAAAACAGGAAGAGATATATTCGAAATTTGAAGATCTCTGTTCTGGACGATTCTGCTTTGAACAAAGGATTGTATTATTAAATCAACAGCTGATTTCAATCCCTTATCATCATAATCAATTCGTAAGAAAAATCTCAGGCAATTATCAGGTTCTGTTAACAAACTGGTTTCATTGTGTTTCAGTGCATAAGATATACCAGAATGACATCCAATTAAGATAACGATAATGAGAATGGGCTTTATGATATATTTAAAAAGGTTCATTATTTATCCGGCTCCATCAAGTATTTGTCGTAGTTTTTGTTTCTCTTGTGCGCATTAACTCGACCTGCAACATGTCCTCCCAGTATTGCTCCTAGATACACAGGATAAAATGGAAGCACAAAAAGATTTGCCGTTTCTCCTCCAACATAAGATCCAAAAGCAGGGAAAAGCACTTTATAAGACTCTAGTTCATTGTCTTTCTCTTTTTTGTAATATGTGTATCTTATAGCATCTTTGGTTGCTCTATATTCAAGTATTTCTGTCCAGATTGGCACCATATACAGGAGGTTGTAGGTTCCCTTTAGCTTTCGCCATGAGAAATCCTTTGCATGACCACATTCATGATATGCAATGGATGATAGATTAGAATATGTATTTATTGTGTCTGTGTACGGATTGTAAGAATCTCCTCCAAATAAAATACCCGGGAAAATTAGATAGTTAACCCAGCTTATTATTCCGAAAGTCCATCTGTATCCTGCGCCTACTCTATAGTTTTTTCTTAATCGTCTAAACTCTCTCATTGGATTATATTGATTAATCCGAACCTTAACGTCCCGCAAATTATTAGTTTTTAGGTATTCTTCAATATCATCAATTACTCTCTGAGAAATCCAATGCTTATCAATATTCCAGTTCCATAAAATTAACTTTGAAGGTAAAGAAAAAACATAATGCCCTAACGTATTTATAATTTTTATTTCTTTTCCTACTTCTATCTGAGGGTATCTTGGGTCAGAGATAGGATCGTTTCTTTTGCCTACGTATGGCTTTCTTTTAATATATGGACATGGAGCGGTTGCGCAACTTGAGCAAAAGAATACTAAAACAAATACTGCAATCAGACATCTTTTCATTTTGCTTTTTACCCAATTCCAAATCACTTAGAATATATCACAACAGGCCTCAATCGTCAATTCAGGCAAGGATTTTTTTAATGTTAGCTAAAATTTAAAAGTGCACAGTTTAAAGTTTAAAAGTGCACAATATTTAGGTCTTCATTTTTAGCTGTTTGAACACCAATAAGCCTATTGTCATACCAGCACCTGATTTCAGATATGCCAGTTTTCTCATCA
>JAHJDO010000137.1 GCA_018812485.1 bacterium
CCAAACCACCCTTCCTTGGTCTTTGGGAAAATTTGGGCCATCAAATTCACCAAACATCTTCGTATAGTCAATCCCGGAAAATCCACGTAAGAATTGATCTGAGACTGAAAAATACTGAGGGGTGGTAGCCATCATAGTTGAAAAAGGTAGTGGCAGACAATGCGCTTTCTTAATCACACACTCTCCTGTTTCATTAAATTTCCATACCCTCTCCCCTTTCTTAACTTCTCTTAGGAATCCGGAAGGCACCTTTTTATAGAGAAGAAGATCGCCTGTCTTATTAAGGCCAATACCTACCAAATTATCACTAAAAGAAATCTTATCCACTGAGAAATAATTATTTCCAGTCGACTTCTTTAATTTTTCTCCAGCAAAAAATTTTCCATCCTTTATTGAAGTATCAAAAACTGGTATCCCTCGATAGGACTTCCCAGATTTAAAATTAATTTTTTTCATTTGATCCTCCGTTAAAGTCGTGCCGTAAACTTAACACCATATTCTATAGAACTGTTCTCTGGCTCATATCCATATCCAACAATAACTCCCGAATATGTAACAGGCTGTGTTTCTGACTGCTCGATATCCCAGTATCTTATAAAAGGAGATACCAGAAAATCCATTTTTTCACTCTTTTTTTCAAATTCCACAGAACCTCTCAAACCATACCCCTCATTCTGGTCATTTTCAAGATTGCCAACGCCAGCAATGGCATCACCAATATGACTTATTTGTCTCCCCTTCCAGAAATGGTCGTATTCTAATGTTATTCCTATGAACCATCCGTTATTCATTTCATTAACTACTTCTATACCTATTGGACTATAATAATAATTTGATTCCCTTTCATAGCCCTTTGCACCTGTTGACGTAGTCATTCCAGCGGAATCATCATTCAAATATCTATAGCCGACCCCTAGCTAGGGTATAATAGTAGTTGCTTTTGAAAAACCAAAAACATATCCTCCTAGCTGTCTAACTTCAATAATATAATCATCTATATTATCCAATGTCCCTGAATTTTCATAATCTACCTGTCCGTAACTAAATCTAGCTTCTGCCCGCAACATATGTTTATTAGCACGATAAGTATAAGAACCATGAAGCCCATACATCATACCTTCTTCTTCCATCACTCCTGGCTCATCATAAGTAATATGCGATATCTCAATCCCCAAATCGAATGTATGCTCCTTTGATGGTTCCGCAAAACTATCCATTGCTGTCAAAAATACAATACACACTACTACTATTAACAACTTCTTCATCACTTTCTCCTCACAATAAAATACAAATTTGTAAATCTCTTATTTCTATCTTGTCAAATTATACTATTAATTTAATCTGTTATTTTTTATCTTGTCAAGTTCTGCTACTATTTTTTTTGCTTCATCAAGGTGGTAGCGACAGTATTTTACATTGTTTTCACCAGGCCTAAAAGGTGGGAGAGGATAACGACCATCAGCACTTTCAGCCTGAACGAGATGCCACCAGGCCTTAAGGAGTTTTTCTCTATCCACCTCACTCTCAAGTTCTTTTTCTGCATCCTCGATCATCTTACCAATTTCACAGCAAGATTTATTAAGATTCTTCGCATCTTCTGTCCCATCCCATTGTGAACATCTGCCATGGTGCCAGCTAAGCCCATCTTTAATTTTAATAATCCCATCCCTCGGTGGAAATCTATGGACTGCTTCAGAAATTGAGATAAAATTCCCTCTTTTCCCTAGATAATCTATTATCTCGCCTAATCTATCGAAAGTATAAGGGGCGGGTTCGAAAACCCTATCAGGTCCCATCTCCTGAAGATTAAACCAACCAGTAGTACCAAGATATTCAGCATCATTAGCATATATAACTAAGTATCCTTCACCTTTAGAATAATAATCAAGGCAATTAGTCAATTCTTTGTAAGATAGGTCATTCTGTAAATACTTTAGAACCCTCATACTAATTCTATCACTACGCATTATCCCTTTAAGTCTCTCATTCACTCTAATAGGAAAATGGAGATCTTTATCATCTGGGTCGATCTTTAAGTATTTATCAATCACTTGAGGTTTTTTGGCATAGGTCCGAGGTATAAATATATTCTCTCTAGTCTGAACATAAGAATCAAAATCACAGATAAGAAAATCAAAACCTGCTTCCTCAAACATCCTTGGCACATCTTGTCTCCACCCACATTCAGGAATCCATCCTACACGTGGTGTACATCCTACCCAATTCTTCCAACTCTGGCAGCTAAACTTCAAGCTATTTAACCCATGAGAATACGGAAAATTTGCCAAGATACTGTGGGCATAAGGCCCTGAGACTAGCTCACAATTTCTATTAATACTTCTCCTCAATCTATCAGGGGTTTTTGGATATGTGCTACATAGGTAATCTAAAGTAAACCCCGACATCTCCAGGCACCATTTTGTCTCAGGATATCTTGAGTCGAAAAAATTTATTAATTTAAGATAAGATTCTTCACAAAGCAGGTTATATTTATGCGGGAACAAAAGACCATGATTGAGATTAGAATGAAAAATTAATATATAATCCATTTACTACCCCATAATTACTTCTATTTGGTGATTTTTGCCGTCTGCAAAAGGGGTAATCGGTCTGACTGGATCAACCTCCTCACCATCTACTTTCAATCTTTTAATTCCAGTTTCAACTCGTTCTGGATTATTAATATTAATATCATAAATTGCCTTTCTATAGTTTCTCACCATCTTACAAGAGGGCCAACTAGAAGGAATACATGGATTAATCAAGAGTCCATCATAAGTACGTCTTACCCCAAACATCCACTCAGTTACTGCTTGAAAGATCCAACCACATGAACCTGTTATCCAACTATACTCTATTCTTCCTGGAGAGGTCTTATGTGAAGGTCCGTAGTAACCGTTGGGAAACACATAAGGCACAGCTGTATTGGAAGGATTATTTGGATTTTCCGGAAGGATTGCACGATAAACAGAGTATGCCTTATCTCCTTTATTAGCAAGTAGATAGGCTATCATTAAAAAGGCATTACCATGACAGTAAACAGTCCCATTCTCACATATCCCTGGTTCTAAGTTTGTCAACCTGCCTATATGCGGATCATATTTTGTATAAACAGGTGTATTAAGTAAAAAACCATATCCAGAGTCAAGATATTTTTCAACAGAGGCAAGGCATTTCTCTTGCCGCTCTTGTGTCGCAATCCCACTCATGATAGCCCAACTTTGCATGTTAAGAAAAATCTTACCCTCCTCGCAATCTTTTGAACCAATAGCCCTACCATTATCATCAAAAGCACATACATACCATCCTCCATTCCATGCGTCTCTATTTAAGGCATCTTTCACTTCTCTATAAATCTTATCCATCTCTTCTGCAATACTCTTTCTATTTAATCTCTTAGCTAACTCTCTAAGGAGCATTGCTGAACGGCAAAGGGCCATAGAAAGCCAGACGCTCGTGCCTTTACCAGCCTTACCAACAGAAGTCAAAGAGTCATTCCAATCTCCATATCTAATTAAACAAAGCCCCTTCTCTCCTCTATCTTCGTATAACTTCCTGAGAGCACGAACCATATGCTCAAGGACTGAAGCCGTCCCTTCATCATAGAAAGGAACATCTATCTCTAAAAGCCCGAAGTCACCACTTTCTTTGATATATTCTGTAATGGTCGAAACCATCCACTGTGCACTATCTGAATATTTCATTTTGTCAACTGGAGCCCATCCTCTAAGAGCAAACCCATCGCTATATTGATAGCAAAGCGCATCTAAAATATCTTTCTTAGCACGGTCGAGATCAAATGTAATAACTCCTTGTGCATGCTGGAGGATATCCCGATAACCTTTTATTCCCCATCTTACCCACGTAGCACCATAAGAAACCTGTTGCTTGTTCCAGATATTAGTAATTCTGTTCAACTCTTCATCCGGAGAGTCTATAGAAATAGGACTAAATTTCTTATTGCGCTCCTCTTTTAACATCTTGAACTCTTCCTCAATCTTCTGAGTATCAAGATATCTATCAATCAAGCGCCTTGCTTCTTCTGTAGGATTATCTACATCAGTAACTCCGACGATAAAATTAAAGACATTTTCCTCTTTCCCCTTCAGAGAGAATTTATTCTGCAATACGCCAACAATAGGTTCTCCTGTCCCAATACTATTTAAACATCTGCCCTCAGAGACAACCTGTGGATTAGTTAATCGGCGATACGTACCCAGAAATGTACGACGGCTTGCATCAAAACCAAAAGGCAAAAAATCTCCGGAGATAAAACCTGCATATTTTGAGTGAGGAAGGCCCTCTGCCCTCTTCCTAGCAATAATACCTTTGATCTCTGGATAGAAATGACCGCTCATAAACATTAAATGTCCATAAGTACGATAACCAGCTAAAGAAAGTTCTGTATAAGTAAATAAACTGATGTTTCTCTTATTATTACCTAAATTCCTCACTTTAAGAGTCCAGAGTTCTAATGGTTCATTTCCCAACGGGACAAAAATACGATATTCCACCTCAATTTTATCGGTAGTGTTTTCAATTACAGTATAACCAAGGCCATGACGGCAAAGATACTTATCGTACTTCTTCTGCACAGGATCCCAGCCTACATTCCAGTATTCACCACTCTCATCGTCTCGCAAATATATAAGGCGACTATCTTGGGGCTGGTTGTGAGCACCGAAAATTACATGGGTAGCCCAACCTTCATCTGTCTGATACCGACTATATCCTTTGCCGAGTTGATCAATATAAGTATAGTAGACATCATTCCACAAGAAATTATCCCAGGGTCTAGGCGTATCGGGCCTTGTTATGATATATTCTTTATTCTTATCGTCAAAATATCCGAATTTGCTCATTTTAATAAATCAAATACCCTGATTTCTTCGGGGAGAAGTGAAATCTCTCCTTTCAGGCCATACTTCTCAGAAGTAAGCCTTACCTTCTTTCCGTTAAAGAGATCCTCCATCTCTGAAAAACCCGCAATGGGTAAGTGAAACCCTGTTGTTATCCGTCTCTTCTCAAGGTTTGTCACAATTACCCACCCTTCATCTTTTTTATTATTAGAGATAAGGTCTAAACGAACTTTACTTTTTCCATTTATTTTAGGGAACTTGCATATACTTCCAATTTTTGCGAGACTTACAATCAATCTTTCATTCGTCTCATTTCTAAATTTAAAGTAATCATATCCAATAAATGAACCTATTAAGATGGCCTTACCTTTGCCGTAATTTGAAAACGTAATAGCAGGTTCTTTCCCTTCTTTAAATATTGCTAAAACTTTTGCACCCTTTAAAATAAACGTCTCCTCACAGAGCATCCCATTAATTTTCTCTCCCTTTTTGATATCGGATAAATCTCTATCCATAATGATAGTTGCTCTTTCGCCTGAAAAATCCCGTCTAGCCCTAACCAACCCCTGCTCCACACCAAAGACCTCTATAAAACCAGCGCCTGGAATTTTGTATCTGAAAGAACCGTCTTTTGTATCCAACGCAGCGAAATAACTTTCCCCGATAAGGGTCCCGCCGTTTCGAACCCATTCTTTTATAATCGCTAAACTTTGCTCATCAAGATACATCGGTACAGGCACATACAATACTGAATAGTTATTAAGCTCTCCTTTATTGATTTCAAGGGTATGCAGAATATCGACATTGAAGTTAGCCTGATAGAGGGCATTATGTAAACCAACCATAGAGTCATGATAAAAATATTCTGTGCCATAAGAGCACCATGAAAATATCTGGTTTTCTGGTGAGAATAATATCGCGATATCTGTTTTTAATCTTTTAAGGCTTAACACCTTATCTTTATTCTTCTGAAGTAACTTACAGCATCTAGAGGCAGTCTCTAACCATGGGGTAGAAGTACCATCAAGCTTAGTTAAACCCCATGCTGGAGACTCCCTACCAAGTGTCTCTGGTCGATACTGCCAGTATTGAAATCCGCTAAAACCAGCTGCTAAAGGAGTAAAAACTGTACGTTTGATCTCTCCATCTTTCAGGACCCTTGGAAAAACCATGGTCATACCGGGCATAGCATGAATTTCAACGCTCCAAACAGGTTTATGCTTTGCACAGCAACGTAAAATGTCACAAGCGAAAGGATCATTTACTAATGTCACACCATGTACATCGCCAGGCTCAGCCATTCTCCATAGGTCGACTCCTGTTGACATCAAATCGAAATACTTCATATCGTGAGTATGGCACATAACTAGATGTCTCTTATCTAGTTTCCTTATAAGCTGCATCTGCTCAAGATTTACCTCTGCCATCCTTTCGATAAAAAACATCCTCCAGTCAATCATTGAAACAAACATATCTCGGCTACGTGGAATTTCAATTTCTTCCCAATTTTGATAATTTTTATGCCAACATTTATTCAACCCACTAAGGCCTTTGTATTTTTTCTTAAGCCATTCTTTGAAAGCTGTCCTGCAACTCTCACAATAGCACAACAAAAACTCAATATTTCTATAGTCTTTCCCAACAACCCGGTGAATAGAATGTCCTAGGTCCGGTTCACCCCAGCTATTCCAAATATATAATGCCTTGTGGCCTCGATATCTTTTTACAGTTTCTGCAAGGAACTCCATCCTGATTTCCATACTCTTTCTATGATTGATGCAACCACCTCCTACACCGCCAATCTGTCTTGCAGCAAATTCAACAGGGCCTACGTATCTTCCATAGATAGTTTCAAGCCGACTCTCAGGAAATTGATTAAATATCCAAGCCGGGACTGAATCATATTTTGGGCTCATGTTGACTTTAATATCGTATTTGATAGCCAGATCCATAAGTCTATCAATATCTTCAAAATAATATTTCCCTGCCTTCGGATTACTCCATCGCCACATAACCCAAATTTCAATCATATTAAAACCATACCTTTTTATATTCTTAAAATCTTTTTCCCATTCTGAAGGCTTAGGAGTAGGAACACGATAATAATGAGCACCAAAAGGTATGATATTTATCGAATGTTTCATGATTTCAACTCCCCTATTTCATCACGGTTATGATATTTTCAGGAAAGTTTAAGCTATACATCTAGAAATACTTCTTGAATAACCCCGCTGGCACCTCCCAAAGCTACTGCCTTATTACCCAATCTGGAAGGAACAATCTTAACTATACGAAAAGCTTCTTCAAAGGCCCATTTAGCTACAGTTTCTTTTATAGGCTCTACTATAAAAGTGCCTGCTTCTTCTATTCCTCCACCTAAAACAACCATTTCAGGATTTAAGAAATTCACAAAAAATGCTATCTTGATACCCAGATTTACCCCTGCTTCTCTTAGCAAGTCAATAGCTAGCTTATCTCCTGCTTTTGCTGCCTTAACTACTGTCCTGAAGGTTACCATTTCTGACCTTCCCCCTGCCAAAGCAAGAATCTCTGATTCTTTTCCTTCCTTAATAGCTTGCTTAGCTTTATAAGAAAGACCCATATCTAACTCCCATCGCAATAGATAAAATAACTTCTCCTGTTCTTTTTCTGGAAGGCATTCAAATTCTGGATTGTGGATATTAACCTCTCCTGCAATCCCACTGCTACCTTTATATATCTGCCCATTGATCATAATGCCACAACCGACCCCAGCGTACATATACAACATATTCTTTATGGTAGGGTCAAGGCCTAACCATTTTTCTCCAAAGGCAGCTATAGTAGCATCGTTCTCGATAATAGTAGGGACGCCAAACTTATCTTCAAAAAGATCCTTAACAGCTATACAAATCGAGATATCCTTCACACCTCTTTCATTAGGCCATTTGATTTTTTGTCCAGGCACATCAATAATTCCAGGCACTCCTACACCAATCCCTTTTAGTTTTTTTACATCTAGTTTCGAATTTTCTAATACCTTACTCACTACCTCAACTAAAGAATAAATAGTTGATTCTCCGTTTTCAACCGATAGAGGACTGGTCGTGGTTGTAACTCCACTGAACCTATCTTGTCTCATCTCATAGAGGACATTTGATTCTAGATCTACAGCCACGCCAACTATGTCCATTATATTCAACCCAACTCCAATGACAAAACCAGCTTTCGGATTCAACTTTATCAAAGTCGGCCTACGTCCTCCGCTCGATTCGTCCAAACCGAGCTCTAACACTAATCCTTTCTCAATGTAATGACTAATGTAGTTTGACACAGTCACTATATTGATGCCTGTAACTTTCGAGATATCGGCCTTGGTAACGGATTCCTTCCTCCTAATCATCTCCAAAATAGAGAGATTCTTTCTTTCTCTGTCCGATAAAAAATCATTATCAATACGTAACGACTCTTTCATTTTTTTATTACCCTCCTTCTTGTTTTGAATTATTTCTACATTACAACAAAAATAACCTCTTTTGTGTGCAATCTATGCTTTAAGCGCTCCAGCTGTAATCCCCTTAATAATATTCTTCTGCATGATCATATAAATTATAATCAGTGGAAGAGCTGCGATTGTCAAACCAGCCATAAGTAATGGATAATTAGTTATATGTTGTCCTTGAAATGTCCAAAGTCCTACCTGAATCGGCAAGAGCTCTTCTTTACGCACAACAATTAATGCCAAAAGATACTCATTCCATATTGTAAGAGAAGAGATTATTGCTACTGTCGCTAACGCTGGAGTTGCCAACGGTAACATTATGCGCCAGTATATACCCATTCGAGAACAACCGTCTATTCTCGCAGCATCTTCGAGGTCACGGGGGACTCCTTCGAAAAATCCTTTCAGGATAAAGATAGCCAATGGTAAACCTGCATTAATGTATGGGAGTATTAATCCAATACGTGTATCAACTAACTGTAATCTAATCAGAAGGATATATAGGGGTATAAATGCCCCTGGGATTGGTATCATCATAGAAGCCAGAAATAAATAAAATAAAAGATTTCTTCCTCGAAATTGAAATCTGGCAAAAGCATAAGCTGCTAACGAAGCAAATAATAGAACCCCTGTAACAGCAGTAGTTGTATATATAAGACTATTAAAAAAATAAGTACCAAATCTAGCCTGTTTCCAAGCAATTATGTAATTATTCCATTTAAAACTAGATGGAATTAAGCTCATATTTAAGAATACTTCACTTTGAGATTTTAGCGAGGTTGAAAGCATCCACAAAAGAGGAAATAAACAGCTAACGGATACTAAACATAAAAAAGAGTGAATAATAAACTTTTCAACTATTCTCTTGCTATTAATTCTTCTCGTAGCCATTTTCAATCATCCTCTTTTTTACCTCCGTAATCTGCGCCTTGAACACTCCATCTGAAATATTGACAAAATAAGCAGAAGCCCACCGAATACTATTGCCATAGCTGTACCGTATCCAAAATGATAGTAAGAGAAAGCTTCTTTGTAAATCCTCGTTATAGGGACCTCTGTATGAAAACCCGGCCCACCTTGAGTCATCGCCATAATTAGGTCAAATATCTGCATTGTCCCCAATATAGTTAATACAGAAACAATAGTTGCCACGGGAACTAGCAGAGGTAAAGTTATATAACGAAATTGGTTCCAAGTGCCAGCGCCATCCACCTTAGCTGCTTCATAGAGATCCTCTGGTATTGTCTGTAATCCCGCTAGAAATAGAATAAATGCAAACCCGAATCCTCGCCAACAATGGGCCACAGCTACTGAAATAAGAGATGAGTTTGCCTCAGAGAGCCATGCCCGAACATGA
This sequence comes from bacterium, assembly GCA_018812485.1. Taxonomy (NCBI): domain Bacteria; species bacterium. Next base: position 9,698 of record JAHJDO010000137.1, read on the forward strand.
TTGCCTAATCCTATAATCCGCAGGATATGATTTAAGATTCCATAATTTCCATCGTATATCCAAAGCCAAATATACCCAACGACAATCAGAGATAACATAGGTGGCATAAAAAAGATAACCCGGTATATCGTTCGCCCATTCGTAATGCCACGATATAACAAGATAGCTAACAGTAATGCCAAACCATTCTGGAATGTAAGAGCGATAATGGAAACAATAGAGGCATTTAGTACTGAAGTCCACCAAATAGGGTTATTGAATATAATATCAATATAATTCTTTAGACCAACAAATTGCATATCCGGAGCAATACCATCCCACCTATAGAAACTAAGTTGAAAAGTCCTTAAAAAAGGATAAAGGCCGAATATCAAATATATGCTAAGAGCTGGTAACACAAAGAGATAGGAATTCCAGTTATGTCTGATATATCTGATTTTTTCCTTTTTCATCACTCGAGTTTATCTTTTAGACGCTGTGCTTCTTCGAGAACTTTGATAGAGGTCTTCTCCCCGATAATTATTGATTGAATTCCTTTTCTTAAGACCTCTCTCACTTCATTTTTTTCTTCTACTTCTAAATCTGGTATAATCCTTTCCATGCCCTTGGCAAACTTTGCCAATACAGGTGAAAGTCCGTCTATCACATTTCTATTGGCAGACAGGGTATGGGCCTTTTCTACATATTCTATTTGTCGCTCCTTATCCGTAAACCACTTTAAGAATTTTATGGCTTCTAGTTTCTGGGAAGATTTACCATTTACAGCAGCACAGATACCTGTACCACCAAACAAAAGCACCGGATTCGCAGCCTCTGTATCTTGAGGGAAAGACATAACATCATATTCGAGGTCTGGGTTCATCTGGTAATATACATTCACAGCCCAAGATCCGTTCATCGCCATGGCAGCCAGACCATTGGCGAAGGCTTGTTCTGACTGTTTGTTAGACATTATTGCTATCCCTTCTATAAACATCTCATTATCTCGCATCTCGACGAACTTATCAAAAGCAGCCTCCCATTCTGGTGATACATATGACCTTTCACCTACCCAAGTAGCCCGCACATTATCTTCACCAAGAAAACTCCAGGCATAACTATTAAGAAACCACTCAGCAAGTCCTAAATCACCAAATCCAGCAGTAAAAGGGGCTATACCCTTAGCTCGTAATTTTCTACCCGCAGCAATAAACTCTTCCCATGTAGCAGGTGGATTCATTGGATCAAGTCCTGCTTTTTCAAAGAGTCTCTTATTATAGAATATTTGTATATTCATAACAGTCAACGGCACAGCATAAGTGCCGGGTATAACACCCCACTGATTTCCATCTTGGTAAGAGCCACGTTTTATTGCTTCTGGAAAAAATCTATCTTTCCATCCTTCTTCCATTTCGTCGGTTAGGTTAGATATATGTCCGGCATTTATATATCTAGCCAAAAATTCTCCTCAACCCCATACCCCAATAATATCTGGCAGGGTACTAGATAAAGCAGCTGCTTGCAATTTATTTTTATAGAGATCCCCACTTGGAGAAGAGAGTACAAACTTCACTTTTACTCCGGTTTCCTCTTCATATTGATCAGCAAATTCTTCCAAGATCGATTGCCTATCTGTCCACCAATGCCAGAATGTTATAAGAGGTTTCTTTTTTGCTCCAATTTCCTTATCTTTATCTTGACCACACCCAACGAACAATATGGGTCCCATAATAAACAGATAGATGACCAATATCCACTTTTTACAAGGATATACCATCGCAAATTTCCTCCATTTAAAGTTCTGATTAAATCTAAATAACCCTCATCTTTTTATATAGTTATAACAGTAACACCCCAATTTGTCAAGTGCGAACACGCTCCATAAGAGAGATTGCTGAAAAAGTCATTACCGAGCAAGCGGGAATCTATATGTACAATGCATTACAAGCACACTCTATTTTTTTTGTGTCCTTTTATGATTCCATCAAGCTCGTCACCTGTCCCCGAATTAATCTCTTCGCGCTGCATAAAAATCATAAGGCCGATAGCAAAAAGTGTCCCAATTAATAAAAGAGGTAAACTTTTAATTGACATCCCAGTAATCAACATCAGTCCAACCGTAGGGAATCCAACCCAAGGGAGAACTAGAGACGGGGCCCAATTTTCCCGTTGTAAATCCCCATGAGGAAATTGGGATGTGTCCCTGATTTTTCTGATTTTTAGATAGCCTCTTCTAACTGCCAAATAACCTAAAATCAGTAACCCTCCTGCAACAACAAACGCACCAATCCCAACAATAACCCACAGCCCCTCATGAGAACCAAGCCATGATAAGGCTGGTTGTATACCTTGCGTAAAGAAGTCCTGCAAGGGACTCACTTGCGTCTCCCCTAAAAATCGACCTAGTCCACCAAACCCAAAGAAACCTGCAGCTTGAACAACAGCTGGCCTGCCGCCAGTAGGAGATAAACCCTGTGCAGCAAAAAACTCTTCTCGTCCTGGGCATCCTTTTTCAGTGTCACCTCTGCAATCCAAGGATTTGCAATAAGGGCAGTTTATACGTTCTCTTCCTATAGGACCTAATCCCTCGATAGTTTCGAACGAAAACTGCCTTCCAGAAACCACTGTGCCTTGCGCAACTTGTCCATCAGCAAGAAACATGCGTCGTCCAAGATCGCATATTTCAAAGTTCATCCCAGGTGGCATATTTTCATTTACTACTGTATTTGAATCTATCTCACCAGATCTTTCTAATTGCTTAAATCTACCCAGTCGATCCAACCATGCTAAGGTAATCTCCTCAGATTTCATGCCTTGATAGATATAGGTTCTTATAGTATCAATCAAATCCGGTTCGTCTTTACGTTGAAATAAAAACAACCAACAAGCGAAAGTAACTCTAGGCCTATCTCCTCTTTGTATATCGTTATATTCGGTAATTCTATTTCTAATCGCCACTGCATATTCACAATACTTCTCTACGCCAACTTTACGCATCCAAGCACTCGGCGCAACGCTTAAAACAAATGTTCTCTTCCCCTCTCCTGACCCTAATAATCTCCCTAAAGCTCTATCCGTTACAGAACCTGGTACAAATACAGCAGAAAATATAGTTTCTGGATTAAATAAATCTACAACATCACTCGCATCTGTATCATAAATAATATCGTAATAATCTACAAAAAAGTCATTCCTGTAGGTCATAACCTCTGGTGCTCCTACTTCATCTTTTGCCTGTTCAAGCCATATCCACGGCATAGAAACAACCCTAAAGGTGGCTGCCATGTCACAGTGGTCGCATTGACTAGAACATCCATCCGTAGCTACAACTCTACTCTGTTCTCTTCTTATTTCAGCTACTTTTACTTCTTTCTGCCTTATATTATCTTCATATATCTTCTTCCTTTCCCCTTCCAATAAAGGCACAAACCACATAGCAGGAGGAAGCATAACTGTTTTTAATACATCTCCGAGCAGTTCAGTACGAGTGCTATAAGCATTAACATACTGATCCATAGATTCTGTCTGTACAGCCTTTTCAAGTAACCTTACGGCATTCTCTCCTTTGGTAGATAATGGTGCTTGATAACGCTTAATCATATCAAGTCTTGCTGCAATGGCAGCCTCAAGAAAACCCGAGAAGTTAGCAAATTGACTTTGTTCTTCTGCTGGAAATGCTATAATTCTCTTAATGGCAGTATTTATTGCTGCAGCCTCTTTTATAAACTCCTGGTAAAAGAACATCTTCTTAGACCAATCAAGATGCAATGAATCGTAGTTACCTTCTCTGCATTCACTGATTATTCTATTGGCAATATCATCAATGGATCCTGGAATATCAGAGGCATCAGGTATGTCTCTATAAGGAGCTGGAATTTCCTCTGGTACACTGGTTGATAGTAATTCATCTGTCTGTCTGGCTAAGACCTCCTCAGGTGTCAAGCCTAGAACCATTGCGACAGCCCTGATAGTTTTTTCTTCGGTAATCTTAAAGACGTTTAGATAAGTGAACCGACGATCGTCAAGCTGGGTTTTAACTAAAGATTCAACGGCTTCAATAACACTCATACCCTCCTCTCCATCCACCAAAGCCAGGGCGCCCAGTGATACAGGAAGTCCTAAATCTCGAACCATGTCTCGCGCTTCATCAAGACTTGGAAACAGTTCAGGTCTTTCTTCTAGTCTCTCAAAGAATACCTTAAGGTCATCAATAGCAGATGGGCCTCGTTCTTGTAAAAATTGCTCGTTAAGTTGATCTACGGGAAAATCTCCGCTTTCAAGGTTTTCCTTATCAATATGATACAGTGCAAGCATTAATAGAGTTGAGATGCCAACCTGCTCTCCATGAAGCATTTTTCTACCCTGTGTCTGAACCTCCATACTGTAGGCAACGCAGTGATCGCTTCCAGCCTTTGGCCTTGCATTTCTCGCACGGCTCATAAGCGCTGATATTCGCATAGCAAGTCTCGCTGATTCTTCAATGCCTTTAGGAGTATTATCCTTAATGATAGTAGCAAGAGAGCTCAAATCTTCTAACACTACATGGGCTTCTTCAAATATAGCTCGCTCCTCCTCAGTCATCTCAGTAACGCCAAGATGAACCGCTAACATCCAATCGAGCAACGCTACCCAACCACTGAATAAATCCCCAGCCCCTGCAATATTACCTCTCGGGTTAAGTCTCATTAAAGATGCATCAGCAATGACTTGTTCAGCTGCACCTGTCATATAACTAAACTGCCGGAAATCATCTCCCGACCCGTCACGTATTAGTATATTAGGAGTAAAAGGTGCATTCGTTGAAGTCGCAGTCACAATAAGATGAACATTGACTCCGAGTTTATGACCGATGACTTTCGACCAGTCACAAACCGTACCCATACCAATACCTACCACTAAAGGAGGTTTATCAGACTGACCACTATTCGCGGCAAGTCTTTTCTGTGCCTCAGTGTAATATTCAGTTACAGAGTCATAGTGAAGTTCCTTTTCTACGATAATGGCATCCTGTAGAAGTAGCTCTACTCTTCGTTTAAGCCAGCCAATTTTGGCCCACTCTCTCATCTGCTCAGCTGTCTGGGGAGAAACAACTACAAGCACAGGCCTACCTGCTTTAACCTCTTTAATCAAATTCTTCAAATAACGGTTAAGGTATCTTCGATCTTTAGATGATGTTTCTGGAAAACCTTCAAAGGTAGGTCCCCGCTCTTTCCTAAATGTATAGTTTGTATCTCCTATATGCACATCTCCAGGGTCAAACCTGAATTCTTCTGCCTTATGTGGACTAGTGCCATTACGGTCAGGATCTTCTGACCACATCATAAAGTGGTGTTCATCTTCTGTTCTAGTCCGTAAGCCTGTAACACCTTTGACATCGCCCCCTTCTACTTGCATCCTTTTAGCTTTTAACGACTCGATCTCCGCTACCATAGCTGCCAATTCTTGGTACCACTTGCCAGCTAAAATAACAGATAGCTCTTTTGCCCCTTCTAATCTTGCTGTCTGGTTCCAACGCATCAAGATATGCCATATTGCCCGTTCACTGCCTAATCTCTCAGAAAGTTGATTGATCAGGGTTTGGAACTCAGTATTTAGTAGAGCTTGTAATTTTTCTACTCTATCCGCTGGTTCTTTCAGAAGCTTTTGAGCCAAAGGTAAGAATGTATCTTGAGATATTCCTGATACTTCACCCTGGCTTTGGATAGACGTAATGAATTTTACATTGTCTCCAATCAACTTGTCTATTTCTTCCGCTCTAAACCATGTCTTATCCGGTTTCTCGTTGACAATGACAACATCGGGCGGATGGTCTTCATAATTAGCTGCTACTCGAGAATTCACTATCCGTTCTGTCTCTGGTTCAGAAACTCCCATAGCTCTCATTCTCTTTCTCCGGACAGATCTTTCTGATCTAACTTCAACAAACAAATCTAAAAATTCAACGTAATCACCTGCTGGTGGTAACACATCTGTGGCTTCACATAATATTACATCAGCATCTCTATGTTGTTCTTCTATGTACTGATAGCTAGGCCACGGTCGGTAACCTAATATATCCCAACTCGCCACCTTATCTGGTGCAGCGACTTGTAATCCAGTCTCTTCCAGACGTTCTTTCATTACACGAATCAATGTCGTCTTGCCTACCCCACCTGCTCCTTTCACCATTACTATAAAAGGCCGATCAATCCCTGCTTCTCGATGTGCTCTGAGCTTCACCGAGAAGATCCGTGCTAATTCGCCGAATCCTGGGTCAATTTCCGCTACTGTCTGTGGTAGTTCACTAGGCAAGACCCCATGTCCAATAATTAGTGCTTCACCTCTTATACCAAGATTCATTCGTAATTTTTTTCTTAATTCCTTTAACTCTACTCTGCGTGCCAAATCCTCAATACCAAAATACCTATTCAGAACACGAACCATTCCCACCACTGTGTCCTTTGGTTCACCGAACTTCTCAGCTAAGCCTGATATATTCAAATCTTCTTCAGGATACCATGCAATCAAAGCTAATAGTCTTGCTTCTTCAAAATTTAAAATAATTGGGGTCTTTCCTCTAAAGAATCTTGACTCGTTATACGTACGAAATCTCTCTATTAGAAAAGCCATTCTCTCAAGCTCATTAAGTTGCTCAGAACTTAACACCTTATCAGCATCTCCTCCTTTCCACTTATTATCTACTAACCGACGAAGAGAGCTTTTCGCATGTTTAACGCTCTTTGTTTGCCTTCCTTCAATAACAGGTGTGTGACTATAAAGGGCATCAAAAGCTTCATCAAGCCGGCCCATCAATTTTTCCTCACGTTCACGTTCACGTCGTGCCTCTCTTCTTGCTATTATTGAAAAATAAATACTCAGATATACACCATGGTATAACACTACCGGCACAATACATAAAACCATCCATGTATAAGATATAATCTCATTTAAAGCTCTAGGTAATCTTAATCCCTGCTGGGTTCTTTCCTTTATCCAGATTAGGTGTTGGATGGAGTTTCTGTATTGGGCAAGTGCTTTAGGGTTAATGTGGATAGCTTTGTCTTTTGGACTATAGTAGGCGATGTGGTCTTTTGCATCATGTCTTACAAGGTCAGATTGAGTGAATTGAGGAATAAGCTCTGCTTGTTCTGATTTTTTCTTAAGCAAGATATCAATAGGCCCGGCACGTATCTCAGTATTCGGTAAATTATCAAGTGTACGACGAATAGATCGTGCCAAACTCACCAAAAACCCTGACAACCCTAATCCCAAAACCAGCGCTACGTACGGAACTATATCAGGGACATCCCATCCACACGCAGCCTTTAAGACAAATGGAACAAGACCAAGGATAAGTGTAGCTATAGAAGTTACATATAATTCTCCGGGTGTGATGTGGTGGGTCAAAATTGGTGTATTGCTATCTGCCCTAATAATACTAGGATACGTTAATTCAACTTCTTTACTTTTATCTCTACGAAAGACCTTCTTAATAAACATAATTGGTATCCTGGCCAAATATAGGTTCCAATAATATAGCGCTAAGGTCGTCCTGCCCCAACCAGGCACTTTACCCCAGGCTTTTTCGATCAAAGACTCCCATTCAAAGATAAGTAGGAAGGCCAACTTGTCACGCTCTGGGAAAAATATAAGACCAACCAGCATCTGAAAAGGCATTGTAAGATACGTTAATCCAGGTATAGGAAGAATACCAAATAGTAAAGCAACAGAAAAACACCTCAAACGGCCCCACCAACTATAATCTTGTATAACAATTAAAGTAGTAACAGTCCTCCAAATAGCACTAGGTATCGCAAAGGCCCAGAGTCCAGAAAGAACATTGAATTCACCGGTAATTACAAATATGCTACCCATTAAAATTATCCGCAATAACCAGACGACAAGTTTAGATGCTAACTGCACACCATATATCTTAATATAATCACGAATAACTTTTTCATTCCGTAACCCCAATAATTTCTCCTGCCAAGATTCAGTAATCCTATACTGTTCTGCTCCTTCCTTGACCCAATCTTTGAAATCTTCTTCAGCCTCTTCAGAACGTTCCGTTAAGAACTTCATATCTGAAAATCTCATACTAACTACTGCTCCAACGACACTCCCAATAACTGAAACCACCAGTGCCCAAAAGAATTCCCTGGAAGGAAGTAGCGGCCATATCAATAACGAAAGCCCTATTCCTACAACAGGACCTACCATAATAGAAACTTGGCTGGTGAACTTATCCACTGCCTCCTGCCGATACGTTCTGTCAACTAAAAAGTGATGGATAGGGCTTGGAGTACAGTAACTAAGCGCTACATTTAAGATAAACTGGCGGTTATTCGGCCATTCAACCCATTCATTGACTTCTAGTACTGGGTAAAGGCTATTATATAAAGATTTTCCTAGCCTACCTTGGGCATGCATCTTATCAAGTTTTGCCTGACGGTAAGCATGCCAGCGTTCTTTAAAGAAATCGCTGTCAGTAAATAAACGACGCATTGAAGCTCGATAGTCTCTATTGCCAACCACACGGCCTACTATAGGTATATGACTCTCACACCAATATAAGAAATATATTGGAGCAGGACAACTTTGCAGATAAGTAGCCATGCTACTGGAAATCCTACCTTCATCCAGCCAGTATTGTATATTGAACTCGCGTATAGCTTCCCGACGTGCCTGGTCACGGATAAAATCTAAGCCATAACTCCAGATATTAATCTGACGTCGTGAATTAGCTTCTTGTGCTTCTCTATATTGGTCAAGGTGCCAGAATAGTTCACGATAATCTCTAAGCGGCATGCTTATTTTTTCTTCATCAATATCATAATTTCCTGCAACCTGATAATTACCCGAGATATGTCTCTCTGCAGCATCAACATCCATCGCCCCTAAATTAGGACCAAAACCTGCCTTCTTCATTTTACTTACAGCACCAAACTCAAAAGGAAATAACCATCCAGGCGAAGTAACAATCAAAAAGACTAAGGCACAACACCCAGCCACATAAAATGGAATCCCACTAAAAAATGATGCCAAAACTACTAAACCTGCAATAGAGAGTCTCGGGACAAATGTTGGCCAAAGGATACCACCTAATGGTCCACCGCGCGGAAGTCCTGGCTCAAGGTCAAGAGTCTTTAAACCGATTCCTCGTTTTCCACTCCAGAAAATGTTATCCCAGGAGAAAAACGAACCACCGACAGAATGACCAAGGACAAAAAGAACTGTGACAGAAAGCAATAATGTTACAGGCCAAGAATTTGTAAGGAAAAATGTAGCTAAAGAAACCAACATTGCTGCTGTTATGCCTAATTGATACTTTATACCTATTGGCTCAGATGTACCAAATAAAGTCTTACCTATATAAGTCTGAGGTATATACCCCTCTGCACCAATATTCTCAAGCAACCTGCAAAAAGCACGCATAAAGAGAGCTTGAAGACGCATATCCTCATCAAGCAGGCCTGAAAAATAACCATACCGTGCAGTATTCACATTATCTTCCCATTCTAATTCAAGGAATGATGCATTATGTGCATCTGACCAACCATAAGCATTAGCCTGCGTTACAAGAGATGGCCCAATCCCATCTCTTAACTCTTGCAGTTTTCCCATTACGTCATTATTTTCTCCTCCATAAATCGCGCTTGCTTCCTCAAGCATAAGCTCGTATATTTCAGGATATTTTGTAAGAATACCTGCAATCTTTCGCATAGAAACTGCCATCTGAGCCTCTTCCCTGCTTGGCCTAGCATCCTGAAATGCCAACATGCGACTTTGCCTATGAATCTTTCCATTTTTGCCAATTGGTCGAAATACCTTTAAGGCTACTCTCTCCTCAGTACCCTCTACCCTTGCCTCCCAAACCTGGGCAGCAAATCCACTTTGTTCAACCTGTCTGACTAATTCATACTTCCTTTTCTTCTCCACCCATTGCATCTTACCATCCACCTCGACAGGAATCTCTACGTTCAAAGTCACTATCTTCTCTGGCAGCCAAAGATTCGTATAGTCGTCGAGGAGATTTTTGACCAGCCAAACAACACCAACAGCAAGTGCCAGCGCCCCTAATACGATTGCCAAGTTAGGGATTCCCTGAACCCATTGTTTAGTAGCCTCCTCAGCAAATGGCTGTACCTGATTGAGCACACTGGAGCCACCCAAAGCCATAATCATTGCGTTTGTTTTTCTTCTTATGAAATCATCATCATATTCTTTAGCACCAGTTCTTCTTCTTGTAGATGCTTTTATTTCAGAATCTCTAGTCGAAGAAATATTCCTATCTGCTAATCCAAATACAGCAGGAACGAGGGCATCTCTCCGTTTAGTAGGCACAAGCCCCTTTGGTACCCCAAAAACTTTGCACAATCCAAATATATATGTTCTTACACTATTAGGTTCTAACCCCGTCAATCTAGATAGGGCTTCTCTGGAAAGATGTGGACTCTGATTCAAGACCTCAAGAATCCTTAATTGACCCGAATACAATTGCCTGTGGACCGCTGGAGGAAGACTAAAACCTAATAATCGTTGAGCAGCTTCACCTTCTTCCAGTAGACCATTCTGCCTGAGTTTACTCCTTAACGAACCTTGATGAAATGGAAACACTTTTTCCTTACATGTAGCACGGTAAACACTTATATTGTCCTCACTCACTCCATACCTCGCAGCCATTTCACCATCGGATAATATCCCATGCACAGTCCAATAAAGAACAAGCGCCTCCATGGCACTCAAAGGTGGCTTCCCAGCAGTCAGGACATCACTTCCTTGCTGCTCTCTAGCCGGCCTCAAAGGATATACAAGAAACCCATGTTCAATGAGCCAGCGATGAATTTCAACAGTGACCTTGCAATATATGCCCCTGGATGGTATTACCCCGCGTGCTAAAAATAGCTTTAAAATTGTCATTTTATGTTCGGATTCAGTTTCTCTTTCTAGTCGAATTTTCCCTCTTATACCAGAAGCGTAGTAACTTATCGATTTTAGTGCTATGTAATACGTTCTGGCTATTTCTTCATACCTTAATCCACGCAGGAATCCCTCGAGTATTTCTTGTTCCTTGGTTTCCAAAGGTGATTTTACCATTCCTAAAATACCTGCTTTGGTGAGCTTCTCCCGTGGTGAACCACCTTCCCAAAGAAGCTTATTGTTGAGGGTACCTAATATGAGGCTCAACGTTGTATATTCCAGACCTATTTCTTCTTTAAGTCGTTCATCAACCCATCCACGAAGGAGTCCAATAAATACCAGTCGCTCTTCTTGAGTAAGCTTTGCAGCTAAATACCCTGTAGCCACTAATGGATCGTAAGCAGAATCCGTCGAGCCAGGCGCCACTCTACTACCATCCGCTCCAGACGTATCTTCAGTGAAAGCCCTATCTCCTACAACCATTGCCACTCCTATGGGTAAGGCAGTCAACACTGTACTGCCCAGCGACATCAAGGTAGGGCTGTTTATACCTATCAAAGCCAATCTTTCCAGCAACATCATAAGGAGAGAACTTACTGGTACAGTAAGAAATTCTGGAGCAAACCATAGAATCAATATAACAAACGCCGTAATTAAAGATAGGGCGGGAACTACAAGCAAAAACGTAACTCGACTGACCCGTCTCAAAACAGTCGTGCACCGGTCAAATTTCTTTGATGCCGCATCGGGACCAAATAATATTTTCCCGATTCGATAAAAAATCGCAACACAAGACAATAGAAATGTAAGAACGCCTATGGATGCAATAAATGGCTGAATATTGGTAAGTGTAAAACTATATAGAAAAGCGCTAAAGTCAATAATATATGGGACAATAGGCTCGATAAGGAATAGCATTGCAGGTATTGCCAGCCATAAACTCCATGGGAGAAAACGCATGGCTCGTTTAGATTTCTTCAGCGTTTCTTTTATTTCTTCTTCCGTATATGAGAAAAATGCCGTATTTAATGCATTTTCTACGCTACCCAATAATTTCCTTATTAGTCTATCATCCTTAGAAACATTCTCACATATTTCATTTAATACCTTAATCTTTATACGTAGTTCATCCTTCTCTGCATTCATATTACGAACCGCTTTGATAGTATAGCGGTATATCAATCCAAGCGTGAGAACATAGTAACCTGTCAGTATAGCAACGAAGAAATTTCTGGCTGAAGGAGGAACCATGGAATATAACAAAAGGCCAATGCCCGTAAGAAATAAAGTGCGGATAGTAGACGGATGTCTAAGGAATGCTGAAAGCTTTTGGGAAATGATAGACATCAATATAGTGACGCCAAGCAAGCCCAACACCCCAATCCCAACCCAGTGTAAAGTAGTTAAGCTGCTCTTAAACTCACTAACAGTCTGCCAGATAGCCGAAAGATCCAACTGCTGTGGCACATACTGCGTCAGTCCTGATAAAATAGACCCGGAATCAAAACCAAAATTAAAATCAAGTTTAAAATCAGTGCGATTGAAGATATCGGTACCAAACATGTTTGTCAATCCACCCAGCGTAAGGCCAGCGAACAAACTAATAGGTTCATATTCATCCAAGGTCAGTTCCTCATACAGTTCTTCATCCTCACGAGGTTCCCTTTTTGCGCTATGCATGGATACTAATGGTAAAAGTGAAGGTACTATTGCTTCTTTATCTCTCAATTCCTTTTCTCGTCGTAACGTTTCAAGTCTCTGATTCAATGCTTCAACCTGAGGCGTGTTGCCTATAAGTATGGCTATTTTAATCATATGAGTAAGAATATATATTTTTTGATCTATATCCTCCAATCCAAACTTATAGGCTACTGACCATGCGTATCTTGCTTCTGCTCGAATCTCTCGATCTAAAGATCCTAACTTATCAGGATGTTCAGGATATTGGTCTACTACCCAGTCTAAAAACTCAGTTATTCCCCCACCTGGACCTAAAAGATTATCAGGGATACTACCATCTTCTATGGCCCGGTTAATCTTTTCAATCAGTAAAATACGGTCTTCCGCATAAAGAGAGATAAAAAGAATTTTCAATGCATCTATATCCCCTTCTGTTATAATATCTCCACCTTCATCTACCGGCCCAATAATCTGCCTCTTTTCTTTCAATCTCTTTACAATCTCAGCAAAATGCACTATATCAACTCCCCATTCACCTGTTACTGCTTGCGTTTTTATGTCTACTAAAGATAAAACCTCTTCTGCAGTCACTTTGATCTGGTTCTCTCTTAACCTAACCAAAGCATCTTTTAAATAGACAAATCCAATCTCCTTTACTAAAGATAAAAACTCTGTTTCAGTCACATAGAGATCTCTCTCTCTTAACTCATCCAAAGCATATTGAACAGGGACAAATCTACTCTCCTTTACAGCCAGCGCATTGACAAGTTCTCTGTTCAACTCCCATACTCTTCCTTCTCCCCCTGACCTTGCCACCCTCTTGGCGCTTAAAGCTCTTTGATTATCTTTGTCAGTTAATAAATACGAGTGCAGTTTAGACCTACTCCAACCGAGTGTCTCGTGAAATGTTTCCACCACTTCGCGAAGACGCACTCTCTTCGCAGATTCACTTGTTACCTCGTATGAAAAAACCCACCCTTTCCCCTCTTCTGGTATTTCAGCATCAAGGTCGCCTTGCCTTGCCCATCGCTGTACACTATCGAGTGCCCTATTTATGATTTCTGCATATTCAACATCAGTATGGTCTCTCTCCTCAACTTCTCGAATCGGAAGAAGCAACAATCCTTCACTGAGTCTTTCAGCCATCTCTGGAGTAAACTGGCCTTCAAAGATGGCGTCCATAACATTAACTTTTTCCCCACCTGACTCTGTGATAATATATTGCCTAGGCTTCATTTTTCGTGTCGAGGCAAATAGCCATATCCCGCCACCGAGCAAGGCAGGTTTGAGAAAATCACTGATTGCATTAGCCTGGTTATGCGGTAAATTACCCGACAGGATAGAAATAATACCAAGTCCTGCTTCAATAGCGAGAATACTGACAAAAATAGCGTATACTGGCTGAGCGTCGACTACTTGCTTAATTTTTTTAAACAAAGAAACCACAGATGCCCAAAGAGAGGACAGGCGGGATGGCTGCATCATAAGGTGAGATTCAGGTATAAATGAGTGTTCCGGCCCGGCACGTTTCCGCATCCATCTCTGCCAGAGTAAAACGCCTATGCGAACTGCCACAAAAGCGAGTGCCAGTGCCCCCAAGACGATTACCAAGTCAGGGATCCCATGAACCCATTGTTTAGTAAGCCCCTCGCTAAATGGCTGCATCTTGCCGAGCAGATTGGAGCCACCCACGGCCATAATCATTGCATTTATATTTCTATTGGCTAATCCGCTCCCTCCATCATATCCTGGTTCATCGGGATACGTCGCAGGCAATCCCAGAACAGTTAAGACTTCTGAAGCAACCAGTCCTGCTTGAAATCTCTTCTCCAGAAAAAGTTTTCCTAAAATACCAGAGATATAAAAGCGTATAGTTTGTACCTGAACCCCCAAATTGTCTGCTATCTCTTGATTGGTTAAACCTCTTCCCAAAAGAGCTAACACTTTTGTCTCTGGTTTATCAAGATCCCAAACACCATCTTTGTAATAGTCAATTGCTGGTCTCTCTATTATCCCTTTCTTAACTGCAATAAGCACTGCTTGACAGCAGTCTGAGGCCTTTAGCTTATCTACAATTAAACGCACACGGTTTCCAACTTCTATCTTTTCGATAAATAATGCTTTTGCTATCTCTGGATAGGATAAGTTTTTTGCAACCAATCGTAAAATCAGTATATATATAAATTCAATCCCGATTTCAAGAATTCCTTTTGATATTCCTTGTAAATTTCGATCTACTCTCTCAAGTTTTCCTTTAACACCAATAACACCAAATACTATTCCAGCAGCCATAGTAGCTAAAGGCCGCATAGATATAATTTGCAATTGGACATTTGTATCCCTGCCAAATTCTAAAAAGTATACCTTCATTTCAGTACCGTCCATGTCTATAACAATAATCCTGAGATGAGAAGATCTGCTTTGTTTCATCCACGTCTCAATAGCTTGCCGTATTTTAAACAGGCTACCATTATCTCCTTGGGATAATCCAAGAACAGATATCCCACTTATTTTGCTATTAGCTAAGAGATCTATCATGTGTTTTCTGGTGGATTGATTTCGGGTAATGAGTACTATTCCTGCCTTTCTCGATAGACCCTCTAAAGAAGGAAGAGCTACCGTTTCTTTTCTTGCACTCCTATATCTATTAACTAACTCTAGAAAAGATACTCGTTCTATAGGTTCCAATGAACTAGCCGGAGATAAGACAGCCATGGCGCCTACTAATCCTGGCAACCCTAACCCTAAGCCAGACAGCGAAACAGGCAAAGGCACAGGTTGAGATACCCCTGCTAAACTATTGGCACAAAGTGTTACCAAAATAACCAACAATATAAAAACTGAGGCCCCTATCAAGAAACATTTCCTTATCATACTTGAATAGTATTCTCCATAAGAAGCCATTTTCTCTGCCAAGCCATCGTAATAGTGAACGCTTGCAGGGTCTTGAGCTAAAACGGATTTTACCCTATATTCACGTTCTATATCTATCACATTTCTCCGCATATCTATGAAGGGTCTTATAACTAGATTTAAAATACCACCTACCATGGCAATAGCGAAACTAACAGCCCCGGGCCTTTCATCAGTTGAAGGTATAGGGATCCCGATAGTCCTACCTTGAGGTCTCTGGAGACTTTCTATCACTTCCGGAGCAGCCAGTGCTACATACACTCTTTTATTCAACCCTAGCTTACTTCTGATAAAACTAATATAATTTCGGAGAGTATCTCTACCAATTCCAAGTTTTTGCGCTATCTGTGGATTGGTCAAGCCTTTTGCCAGACAAGACAGTACATCTAATTCTCTTGGAGTAAGTTCTTTAGCTCCGATTTCACAATAGGAAATCTCTTCTGGTCTCTCCACCAATCCCATCTTAACTGCCTCAATTGCTGTTGCTACACGATTTCCTACACCAAGCTTTCTTAAAATTGCAGTTATACGTTTTCTAACTCTGCCTTCTGTGATATGTAAGTTTTCTACTATCTCTGGATTAGTCTTGCCTTGTACTAACAGCTTAAGAATTTCAATTTCCAAGGGAAGCAGCCCATCGTCTTGTTCCTCTTGTTCCTCATAAAGTTTTATCACTTCAGGAGCGACGATTGCTACCTGAATCCTATTCACGATTTTGACTCGAAACTCATTCTCATCACTCCCTTTAAGTTTCTGTATAAGAGAACTTACACGGGTACTTACTGTCCCTTCCGTAATTCCAAGTTCTTGTGATATCTCTAAATTAGTCATACCTCTTGCCAGATAAGGCAGTACCCTTACTTCCATTGGGATAAGTCTTCTAATATTATCTCTATTATAGTGAATCTCTGGTCTTTCCATTATACCGTTTTCTATTGCCTTTATTACTGCTGCAGCGCGATTCAAAACTCCCAATTTATGCAAAATTAGAGACCCACGGTTTGCTATCGTTCCTCGGCTAATGGATAGTTTTATCCCTATTTCTTTATAAGTCCATCCTTCAGCTATCCACCTCAATATCAAAACATCTCTCTTAGTCAAAGCAGATAATTGCCTTTGCAAATCTCGCTGTGCCTCTATAAGCATTAGTGCAAGAGCATGGCTTTCCAAACCAGGTAATGCATCCGTTCCTTTACCATATCCTCTGCCATTTGATCCTTCATCTATTGGCACACCTCCTTCTTGCAAAACCCCTATATCTGGATAGTCCTCAGCTGTTAATCCCTTCCTCTGCAGTCCAGCCGCCACCACTGCCACTCCAATACTACTAATTACCGCCAGATACGGCGCTGCCCTCAAAAGAAAATTACTGCTTACCTGGACGATATGCACCAGGCTATTCGTATCAACCCCTGTAAGATACGCAGCCATGCCTAATCCTATTACTACGCCACCCAAAAGTAATGCGTTCGCGATCAAGGCCTGTCCTCTCTTACCAGAACCACTTACCCGATACAAAACTAATTTTGCCCAGTTGATCAATGCCGGATGAGTTGGTCGCCTCTTACGGAGTAAGTCTAATGCGTCTTCATCTCCTATCTGACTCCCCCTATCATGTGCCGACCAGAAAACTCTGCTAGCGTCCCTATAGATATCTCTTAAATCCATCCTCTTTACATAAGTTTCCAATACCCCTGATTGCTTATCTAATGCATCAAGCATGTCTTTTAGGCTTAACAATACCTGGATAGGATTTCCCGAATTCGCGATGAGAATGGCAATAAAATCAATGCTAAATATCGGTATCTCTCTTTGAATTACTCTTAATGCGCCGGCATCGAAATAATTGTTCCTCTCATCCTCAGAAAAATAGCAATTAACCAGCCTTTGGCAGAGGCTAAGAGGAACTATATCTTCAAATTGTTCTCCCAATACATTTGACCATGCGGTTTTTCTATCTTGAACCGATGGCCTCTCTTTTCCAATCGCTAAGTCAATCTCTTTTTTGATGGCGAGTTCTTTTTCGCTCATTTCACCCGCCGTTTTTTCAGCCGACCTAAACTCCACCCTTGTATCCTGCTCCATTTTTGGAAAGTCATATTTGACTAAAAGCTTTTCCAAAAGCGCATCTCTTTTTTTAGCTAAATTTTCAGCTAAAGAAAGGGCCCTGTAATTCATCTTGTGGTGGGTTACTAGCAGAGAAACATAAAAGACCAAAATCACTGGAATTGATATGAGCGCTACTAAAGGAGAGGTAAGTACGCTAACTAAAATACCAGGTACAAATTGAGCACCTATAAAGCCAACTCCACCTAAAATTAAACCATTAACAATAAATCCTATAGCTACTCCCACTGCACTAATATTGGCTGCCGCACCCATATTCTTTAACCCATGTCTCCAGCCGTCAAAAAAGTGACCGCCTATAAACGCTATGAAGCGTGAAAATGGAAAATACAAAATACTTCCTATCACTAAAGCCAATGGCAAGCCTAAAGCAGTTATTCCGCTTAAAAAGCCGAGTGAGAAAAGATTACTAGCCACGAAAATAATCCCTACGCCCGCGACTACTCCAAGTAACCCAAGTAGAGTAATATCTTCTTCGGTCTTTAACCATTTATTCGGCGTTACCTCAACTCCATGTGTTTCCAGCCATTCCTTTACCCATGCCATCTGCCCGCTGGAATGCTTATCTGGTGCTCCTCCTCTACTTGTTCCCGCTCGTGCCTTCAGGCGTGTATTTTCTACATCTTCAGCCGCCATCATTGCCACTCCAAGGGGTAAGGCCGTCAACACTGTACTGCCTAGCGACACCAAAGTCAGAGTGTTTATCCCTGCTTGTCCGGCAAGAGGTAACAGCTGGTCAATCTGGGTAAATCCCCATTTGATTCCGAGAGCTAATAACACACCAACACCAACCAACAATAACCCCCTAATAACCACAATTACAAGCCCAATTCCCTGCCACCCCCTGATACGGATTCGATGAGCCTCTAATCCCTTTCTCTTAAATGCCAGATCAACAAGAGCTTTAACCTCTATTCCCCAGACTATTCGTCGTCCGCCAGCGAGCCGTATCCCAGTCTCATTCAACAATTCTTGTACATCTCCCTCCACCCTCCACCTGCTCTCCCCGGGAAAGGAAGGAGGTAGCGGCACCATTGCGTCAAATGGATCTATATGTTCGAAACCGGGTGTGCCAGTAACTGTAATATCTGCTCTATACCGTGGCTTAGGTATTTCAACCTTTGACGAACGCTGTAAAACAGCTAACGAATGTTGTGCTACAACCCAATAGATGCGCAATGCAATAAGTACTATGGAAAATTTCAATGTTATTTTCAATAGCCTATTGCCCCAGGATGGCCAATCAAAATTCATCAATGAGGATATCTGGGTCAAAGAAGAGGGAATATCAGATAATGGTGCTGATAGGACAGGCTGTGCGGCAAACAATGGTAAGACTAAAAAGACGAGAGGTATTCCAATCAAAGCGAATCTTCTAATTGGCGGAGCGCGTGAATATATTACAGAAACTACGCCTAATGCCACCAAAAGACCTAAAGCCCCGACCGCTACAGGCCCGGCAAGGCCTGCGGTTAATAAGACTGCTGCCACTGTAATCCCTACTAAACCAGTAGAAGAAACCGTTTTCTTTTCAGGCCCAATAAAAACAGCCTTTATAGTTTTTATTCCGTCACCCCATATTCCAGCAAGACGTAGTCTTTGCCCCATCATATCCCTAAGATAATCTCTAATTGCCGGGACTAGCTTATAATTATGCTGCTGTAAATAAGGCCTTAAAATCAAAAATCCAACAAACAACGCACCAAAACCAACAACCCACATCCACCAGTTGAAAGATAAAATATCCGGAAAAACGTCCTGTCCCTGCACAATAAAATCCTTCACACCCCGGCTAAGAAAATCCTGCACTCCTCCAATGGCACCCACGCCCATCATGACCCCTGCTGCTCTATCTTCAACAATAGCCCCATCATCATCATCGAAATTAGGAGCCTCAGCCTGCCCAATAGACTCTAGTGCTTGCCTACCTCTATCTGTCTGGCTAAGAATCTCTGTAACTAACTCCCGAACTTCTGGGCTCGGGTCAGTTAAAAGAGGAATCCTAATATCACCTGTCAGGGTACTGCTAATCAACACTCCATTGAGAAAGCCCAGGTCTATTTCTCTAAGTATCGAAAGCAGCATAATCTTTATCCCAGGTTCTCCTTTAAATGTATCTTGCTGAAAAAGAACTTTTAAATTTGTCTCATCCAGCTCTATAAGTACCTCTGTTACTCTATCAACTACCCCATCAACTTTTTCTATTCCTGCTCCACCTAAGCTTAAATATGCTTCTCTTAGTAACAAGGCATGTCTTAAGAATTCGGCTAAAACCGGCATTTTTCTACGCCACTTACCCATCCGGTTAAACATAAGTTCATAAAATCTCATGCGGTTTTCTATTATTAAAATAGTGTTGTTTCTTGTAACATCGCTCATTCCGGGTAATAAAGAGCGCACCCTCTCTATATCCAATCCATAGACAAGGCTAATAATCTCTTGGCTGACCCGTTCTAAACTAACTGTATTTTGGGAATCCGTATATATCTTTAACATGGTGCAGAGCGCTTCCAAATGTAAAAGAGTATCTTCTTTCCCTTCAGCTTCTTTAATTACACATTCCAATAAGACTATCTTATATTCAGCAGGATATTGCTCATTAGCCATAAAGGCGTGCCAACTAGTAGAGGAGTCTATACTAAAATCACCTCGCTCACTTCCTGCTAAAATCTCTGAACCTTCATTTAAACAATCGTATTCCCAATCTTCCAGTATCCCACTTTCAACCCAATCAGTCCAATTTTCGGCACTCAACCTTGATCCTTCACCTGACGCTAATCTAAAAATGCCAAATAAAAACATGGCACGGCCATATACTGGTACTGCCGTATCTTTTAAAAACGCCTCTATTGCTGGCCTGCCTTTTTCGGTTAACGTCTTTACACGATCTACTACCAGCCATTTTACATCATCGACTAATGCTACGATTCCCTGAGTAAGTTTTGTATACTGGGGTAGCCCCATGCGCTCTTCTAATTTTGTCACACTTGCACCTGACCTAAAGGCAAGACCTAAAATACCGCCGAGCTCTTCCAACGAATAGCAACTAACCTCATCAGGTGTAATTAAATCAGCTAAAGTTTTATCTACTCCTTTTATCCCTACAGGGGCTTTCTTAACTCCAAGAAGGCCGACAAAAAGCATCCTTACTGCAAAATGATATTCTCTTGGACTCCTGCTTCTATCAGTAACAATATGGTTTCTAACATAACTTTTAGCCGATACTAACCTCTCCTGTAAAGACACCCTACTATCACCAGATATCGCAGCGTCGAGCTTTCCAGCAAAAACTTTATCAAAATAATCTTCTTCTTGTAAGATACTCTCAAACTCACTTTCAGATACGGCCAATGCAGAAACCGTGCGGCTGAGATAAGGTAGAGCAACTGCCAAAGGAATCTCGTAGACCCTGAATTCCTCTATTACTTCTCTCAAATTTACTATTGTTGTCATACGTGGATATCTGTTAGAGAAGACAAATATTAAGATCTCATAAAGAAGAACATCATATCTTCTTTTGTGCAATGAAGGTGTAATACGTTTTTGTAAGGCCGCGACTTCAGATCCAGACAAACCTAACCTTCTCTGGATAACTGCGATTACTGTCTCAGGATCTGGTTTCTTTCTGTCCTGAGCCAACCCATTTAGATATGTTTCTATGCTAATTAAGCCATTTATAAGCTTATTGAACTCAGCATGCCAATCTCTAATTCTAAATAGAAGTTCTTTTCTTTGCTCTAATTGTCTTCTATAGGCAACATCAATAGCTTCATCTCCTTCTATAAAAATAAGTTTTGGCGTTAAAAAGCTGCTTATCTCTTCCTGGCTATATACTCCTGATTTAGCGAAAAAGGTTAGCGCTTTGACCAAGCTATCTTTTAAATCTAATCCTGCAACGCTTTCAATACTATGGCCTTCAGCTATTTCTCGCACTAATCTTGATAAGCCAATAAGCCCGAACACCTGAGAGACAAGATGCCTTATCTCCAAAGACAACTTTCTACTCAGGGCAGTCTGTCCACCTTTACCTACAAAACTGGCCATTGCCCAGCCCCTCTTAATTTCTAGACCTGCTCTTTGAAAAACACTGGGGTCTTTAAGATCTTTTGCCCAACATAGATATGCTGCATCCAAAGGTAAGCTTTCTGTGAGAGCATCTCTTGCCAAGGAATAGCCCACAGATATCATCATTATAGTATCTTTATCAGTAGCTATCCCGTGAAACTCCCTGCTTAGATCACTCAAATCCAGACCTGGAGATACTGACCCGTTAGAAACCATCCTTATTCTGCCATCAGTTAGAAACTCTCCTAAAAAGTTCTCTTCTCTTACTTTCGGATGCTGGAGTAATTCGCTCAAATCTCTTACATCGTAATTATCGTCGATTGGCCCCTCGTTAGCTGAAATAACTACCTTGTAGCCGAGTCTTAAGACCTCCCGTACTAAAACCATATTATAGATGACCTCTCCGGCATTATTTATATTGAAGATTACGGTCTTATTTTGTCTCTCCCCTTCTGGCACTACCAGTAATCGCTCGACGATATCCTCTGCCTCATCCACGGCTATGTACGCCTTACTTGCAATTAAATTTAATAGTTCATCCGTAATTTTGCCCTCACGTATAGAAGCAACAACTGAGCTGAATTTTCTTACTGCAAAACTCAGTTCATCATCCGCATCCTCTGGTATAAACCTGTCAAATATACTGATATTGGACAATGCAGATATCTTTATGGCTAGCTCTAACCTCTTTCCGGCATCCTGAGTTTTATCTAGAGTACCTATTAAAACCTCTGCAACCTCTATTACCTTTTCATCTTCTTCTCTCTTTATCAGTTGAAAGGGTGACTTTGCATAGACCCAGATAATCTGTCCAATAAATGCCTTAACCTGATGTAAAGTAAAGTCATCTAACATCGGGTCTTTAACGACCATTTCAATCGTTTCCATAATTCTATCGCCAAACTCATCAGTAAATTGCCTATCTTTATTCAACCTTAACAACAAGTCACTGGCCACATAAACACCCAACCTTGCCTGCTCTAATAACATATCGATTACCTTCGCTTCTTCACCTGCTCTTTTAATCTCACCAAAAGATAAATGCCTGGCCCTCCTACTAATTAGACTAAAACGTGAAAGAGCAGCCCGGTCTCTACATCTTACCCCCATTATGCCTTTTTCACCTTTCTCTAACGCAGGATCAACAACAAAACCAATGATCTCTCTTCCTTCAGGGACACTCCCATAAGGATAAACCTGCTCGTCCCGCAATAACGGAATATCATCAATGTTAACTCTTGGATAGAATCTGCAATTTGCTGCCGTAACCCTTGATAACTTACATTCTTCCTCTACCTGTGTATCAACTAAGTACACAAGCGGATTAAGCACCACATTTCGTCCAACTACAGTCTGGCCTAATAAGACAACGTGTGAATGTATTACTGTACCCGGCGCTATTTCAACTCCATCAGCAATATAAATAGTGCTGAGTTCCCCCTCTATCCTAACGCCGTTAGCTACGAGTTTATTATAAAGGGTTTTATTGACAGAAAGTGGCTGCAGGCCTATTGTCGCAAGACCCATAGTGGACATAACTTCTCCGGATCGTCCACGACGAAAACGCTTTTCATCTGGGCCTCTACCTATAATCACTCTTCTTCGAACTTTTTCTCCATCTCCAATCTCGGCATTAATCAGTACTGCATTTGCAACACGGCAAGCTCTGCCAACTGCTGTCCCTCGTCTAATGACTACACCACCTCTTCCGTCTATATGCGTATCTTTTCCTATAGCACATCGGCCTAAATAAATCAGGCCAGTCGAGGCATCTAAAACAATCCCTTTTGATTCAAAACAATCTGCTATGCCTTCTACTAAAGGTCCCTGGAATTCTTCAGGATAAATATAAATATTTTCGTCACCCATAATAGTTACACCTTTTGCTCTTAAAACTGCTATAAGGTCTGGCCGGTCTTTCAGACAAACTGTCTCACCTGAAACCTCTTTATCTGCCATTATTATATCTTCTGGTCGTATAGGCAGATTAACCAGCAGCAATGGTGAGTGAGAAGGGATGTTTTGAAGGCCCCATACTTTTAACGAGTCTTTTAGTGTCAAACAATGTATACATGCTTTTTCACGCCACTCGCCCTGCCATAGACTTTCCATATTACCCTGTCCCATGGCAAAGACACAGACAGTATTTTCATCATTATATTCTCTTAAAAACTCTGTGCTTAAGTCAGCAGGTGGAGTGGCAAACATAGCTGCACCGGACGAAATCACCTTAAGCCGCTCTTCGCCGTATTTCTTAAAATATCCTCTTTCTCTGAATTCTTCGAGTAATGATTTGCTATCCTCTCGAGTCATATCATTTATTACAGGTACATCGCGGCTGGCAATAACAACATTAAAACCAAGTGCTAATAAAAATCCAACCAGTAACATGACCAAGACTGTCTCGCCTGCATTGTCAGTCAATATGATTATCTTGGGCCGTTTGCTGTCATCAATCCTCTCATCATCATCAGACCAACCATTATTTTCTTTTACTCTTTCAAATTCCAATTTGGCAGCGCCTACGATCTCAAAAAATTCATCAATGTCGCTCTCGTAAAAGCCTTTTTCAAGCCCCTCCTCTATCTTATCTACCATCCATGCCTTTTCATCAAACCCTGCTTCTTGCGCCTCTTGCTGGAACTTAGGGTCACCGAAATCCATAGCATTTGCTATTGCACAAAGCAAAGACAACCTCTCCAATTTTCTATGCATCCACACCAACCTGCGTATATAATAATCAGGCTGTTTCAGAGTCAAATCTGCTCCGTATCTATCCCAGAGCTTTTGCACTACTGGAAGTTTTTCTCTATACGCACCTAAAGGAGAGCTCTGAACATCTTCAGGAATATCCCATCCTGAGAACGGTTTTAACTCATCATGAAATGCAGAGAATATTTCCAACGCTGCCGAATTCGCCCTGTATTTTTCCATCTCAAAAAAATCTTCCAAACCAAATATCTCCTGCCTCAGCCTTTCTGCTACACAGTATAAAGCAAAAGTCGGCTTAGCTACATAAGTAGGCTCGTAAGCCATGGCAAATATCTCTGCATAGAAACGACACATCCTGCCGTAAAAATCATCTTCCCTATTAGGTATACGTAACGAATCAGGCCGCGGGGAACCTGATGGATACTGTATATCCACTAAATCAGAAATCGCCGCATACATTGACTCTTCTATACCATGGACCAACCCATCCCTTTCTCTATAGGTCTTTACATTGGGCATGTCCTGGCGCAGAGACTCAAATCCCTTATTTAATGCGGAAAGCAACGTCTTAACTTTATCTGTATCTTCTATTAAAGCAGCAAAACTTTGTTTGAACTTTTCTTTATCCATTGGTGCTTGACTATAATCCTCTTCTGATAAGATACGGCACCTCTTTTGCCATAGCCTTTCCAGATTTTCCTCTGAAAGAAAATCATCGAGAAAGTCATCAGTATAACTTTCTCTTAACTCTTCTGGCACTTGGTCCCTTAATCCCTCAGGCAATGTCCTTGCCATACTTACATATGCGTCAATAAATAAGTCTACAACTGCCTGTTCCTTTAACGTGAGGCCTGCATATAACTCTCTTAGATAACGACCGCGTACATTTAGAGGTAAAAATGTCCAGTGGCCGCTTCTCAGAATATCAGCCATACCTCCGCCTGTGCCAGTATAAAAAGGCGTTCCCAATATTCTCTTAATGATCGAGCTTTCACTTGTAACACGCTCCAGGTCCATCAAAAGATAAACTTCTACTCCCTCAATAGTCAATCTTAAAATATCACCTGAGCGAGAAACGTCTTGCAAAATAACCAGCATCATTTCTTCTGGAATACTCCCTCTAAGATCTTCAGGCATTTCCTGCCATATACGATCAGCTGTTACATGTACACCTTCAATAAATGTCTCTCTTAAAAATCTTAAAAATCCGTCCCTTAACTCAAGAGATACACCAGAAGGAATCCTTTCTTCAGGTGAAACCGACTGGGTTTCAGTCTCCCGGGTCCTATAAGTATGAAGGACCCGAGTTATTAGAATTAATGCTGCTATTACTATGCCTGTTACTATAACAACCGCCAGCAACACTGCTAGTATTGCCAATACCCCTTCCTGATTCAACCTCACCAAGTCAGATGCCTGTTCAAAGAAACCCTGGAGAGTCGGCCAGCTAGATGAAATGTCAGGAAAATCCTGAGCTCCTCCAAGAAAATTCGGCAACTGGCTTAAGGTACTGAAACCACTAACAGCTGCTAAGGTTTCAGCTACACCTCCGGGTTGTCTGACCTCTCCCCATTCCCTCATAATACTTCCATCCTCATTTCTACCTAGCAATAACGGCAATTCTCGAGGGTCTCTATAAAGTAAACCTTCTTCCCCATCAAGCCTACCTTTTTTCTCTTGAGTTCTCTTTAACACAAAGGCTATTACCTCTCCAGCATCTAAGTCTTCTATCCCTTTACTAACAAGCGCCTTTTGAAGTTCGCCCTGAACAGCCCTGATCTCTCCACCTTGAGGTACTGTGTAGCGCCCTTCGGCTGTTATAACTCCACACTCTTTCATCGCATCCATTACAAGCCTTGCCCTTCCGTCAGTATCGCCATTTAATAAGCCTACTACAAAATCTCCCTGGGCAATTGCTCCTTCACGATTCCACGGGTGACTAAGAAAAGCATCATCAATTATTTTCCTATTTTCAAGAATATACGGCAATAACGCCATAAAAAGCCATGCCTGATGATTAGCTAAACGTCTGTCTGAATCCATTGAATCTCCGAAACCATATTTCGGATCATAGTTGCCCTGTGCTACATACCAAATAAAATCCAGGTAGACTTTATATGCTATTTCCTTAAACACAGGACTCGTTACTAATGTTAACCCAGCTGAATAGGCCGACGCTGGCAATCCTTCTGCCAAGAGTTCTGAATCTCTATTATTTGCAGCTATACGCCTACTTCCTATAGCCCCATACCTCTCAATAGCTCTACCATTATCATCATGCACCAAATAACAACTTTCAGACCGCGCAAGAGGTTCTCCCATTTCTCTCGCATCTCTATCCTGCAGTACAACAAGCTGTTTTAATGATTGTTGCATTAATGGATGGGTCTTTAATATATCTATCAATAAATACGACAATGCCCAAGCAAACGTAGTACCATCCCACGTACCAATATGAGAATCTTCTGGCAGAGGCACTTTCTCCGGGTCCACCCATCTGCAAAGATGAGTAAAGCATTCCTCTGGCACATATCCAGTAAGTATACCAACTATAATGGCCAACAAAACCTCGCTAATCATATCGTAATGAGCATTCTCTGGAATTAAAAATTCTCCTTCTCCAGTAAGCAATCCTCCTGTAAAAAACGCTTTATTATCCCCATTATCCTTTCCATCATACAATATATCCCATCGCATCTCCTGCACTGTCCTATCAAGCCGTTGTACTATTCCATCTATCCTGTCCCTATATCCAGGGTAGCTTGAAGATATCTCCCTCAAGAGTCCCATTGCTTGTATTGCAAATGCTGCATAAAGTCCTGAATCTACGGTCGATACCCAGAAACCTTCTTTTTCCTCTCCTTTTATCCATCTCGTTTCTTTACATGGCTCTCCTTCGGCAGTGTACCACTGGAAAGAAAATCCTTTATGTTTCGTAAGTTCTTCATACCTTTTCAAAGCATTATCCAGCCTATCAAGTGCATCATTCACATCATTTTCAATGCCTGCTAAAAGACCTCCGAGAATAACGATAAAGAATCCTCCTATATTCGTCGGTGATATTTTACGTTCCACATAATATACCTCACCATCCGACTCCATCTTCTCTACAGAAACACCTGCTTCAACAAGAGAAATAACATCATCGCCAAATTGCAAACATATAGATCCGGTCCCTTCATCTTCTCTTATAACCGAATCCGGACATGCCGGGTTTTCACCATCAGTAAAATCCATAAAAAACCTATGAGTGGATCTCGCTATCTCTCTAAAAAGTCCTTCTGAATCAGGGCGGCCATCTTCGCTCCTCCAGTGTTTTATATACTCCCGCCAATCCTTAAATCCTAACCCCTGTAATGCCTCAATAAGCTCATCTTCCATCTCTGCATGGCGAACAACGACATCAATCACATCGCGGATAGTAATCCTCCAGTCACTCCTCCATTTACCCCAGTAGTCTGGATCCGCTGCTTCACGGCGTAATAATTCAGCAAGAAGTCCAGGCTCTGAACATACTAAAGCCCTAACTTCCTCTCTATCTTTAGAAGTTGTAGAATAATAAGTTCTACTATCTCCGCTAGAGTCAACTCTCCTCATCTGACTGTATGAATAACCTTCGTCTCTGCTTCTACCTATATCACCCAAAGCATAAAGTGTTCGATGCAAGGGCTCATCTGGATTGACAGAGTGTGTAGTTCCAAATATCTGCCCTTCTACAGGAAACTGCGTAGGCCCCCTAAACAGGCAATACTCCACATCCGATGATGCGGTGTAGACAATAACCTCCCTGACTTGTTCCGTATCATTAACTCTTGCTTCCCTATCGGCCTTGCGTTGATAAATCCGACGCACCTGAATAGCTAGTAATACCAACAACGCCACCACCCCACCTATCAACACGCCCACCGCTAGAGTCTGCCAGTTAATGGAGGAAGGGCCTAAGCCTGGCACATGTTGCGTCAGTCCTGATAAAATAGAACTAGAATTAACTCCTGTCAGGGCCTCCTGGGCATTATTTAAAATTGCGCCTAGTCCAAACAAACCTGCAGCGAATGAATGAGAAGGTTGAGGAGTTTTTTCGGCGGGTTCACCGGGTGCCATGGTGCAAGAAAATCGTCTTTCCAGTAATGGGAGAACATCGAAAAGTAAAGCCCCAGGTAATTTACCTAGAATCCCTGCACATCTGGTTTGTTCTCTGTCTGATAATCTCATTGTGTTCCCGAAAACCTTTCTAAGGTAGGCATTCATTATCTCAGCGATGCGCCTAGATTCCATGCTCTCCAAAACCTGCGTTGACCATATCGAATCGCCTCTGGAGTCAAAATAATCAAGGATATCCACAACTAACTTAGGGGCAATTTGCTTAATACTCAATAATTCTGCTACAAGATCTATGTCACGCCTTGTTAATTGTTCCCCTAAAGAATAATCCAATGAATATGCTTCAAGGCTGCTATCAACCCTTCTTAACACTTCTCCTAAAGAAGCGACTTCCATCCTCTTAAATATTATTCCCAGACTTCTATCTGAAATAATCCTTTGTCCTTCTCCGTCTTGGCAAACAAAGATACTCCAAGCCAAGTCTGGTCCCAGTCCACTGAAGATCGAGCCAACATTATCTAAAACATCGTCATCTTTAACTTCAGAAACCAGATCAAAGATGTAAGCAATCATCTCTACTTCAAGTCGAGATATAAGATTAATGCTGCGTTGAATATCATGAAAGAATGCAGCCATTAATACCTCCTGTACTTCCGGGAGATCTATGTATCCGACTAGTCCTGAAATAAGTTCTTGATCAACGCCGCGGTATCCTGAACCAGTGGCAGTACAAGATGTCCATAATCTCTTAACCAAACTTTCAAGAGAGGTATGATTAGCGCTACTGCCAGCACCTCCTAAAAATTTCCACATTGAACTATACGTCATAGCTGCAGCCTTCTGTTGATCGAATCTAGCCGTAGCTTCATACATCTGTTGACTGAATCCAGCCATAGCTGCACGCATCTGTTGACGAACTCTATCCCTAGATTCATCCATCATTTGTTGATCGACGGTATACATAGCTGCAGCTCCTGTATCAAAACCTGGCTGACTTCCTCGTGTTGCTGAGGAATGAGGCTGCCATCCCATCCAAGAGGTTGATTGATTCCGGCGAGTCGAGGAGTAGCTACCATGACCTAATCTATCATATAGTGTTCTATTTTCTTCATCCCCCAACACTTCATAAGCTTCATTGGCTTCCCTAAAGCGCGCCTCTGCTTGCGGATTCCCTGGATTTACATCAGGGTGCGTTCTTCTGGCTATTCTACGATAGGCTCTCTTAATTTCCTTATTGGATGCAGTCCTATCTACTCCTAAAACATTATAATAATCTCTACTACTGCCCACTACCGCACCCACCAAACCAAGGCCAAGGGGACCCAGCATCATGCTAAGCCCGCCAGGACCTAACACCTTATCTAACAGCTCACTTAAGTATGGAGCAGCAACCGCTGCACCTACAGCTGTTATTGCAATAAGTACGATAAGGCACCCAACTCCGCTACGTCTTCCTACCGTAAAAACCATTACAACAGTCAACAATACAAGTACTGCCACAATAGCTATTCCTATTGAGTCTGCCTGATTTAGTGTAGGGGCTACAGCTTCCAACGCACCACCGCTGCCAATAGAAGAAACTATGCCTGAAATCTTCTCTGCTGCTTTAGGGCCCCATAACACAATAGCCCCTGCCGCAGCTGCTAATCCGACTGTTATCTTACCTAAAGTACTACTTCTACTAATCCTCTCACA
>JAHJDO010000138.1 GCA_018812485.1 bacterium
AAGTATTTAACTCCTTATTTTCTAGTATGATAAGAAATTTTTTTCTTACTGTCTCAATGGAAAAATTGGGGTGGTTTCAATGAATTGTAAACGATTCCTAATTTTAACTGCTATATCTTTTCTTTTTATATGTCTAATTTGTACTTCTGTTAGTGCTGCCCCTGCTTTGGCCATCAAGGATGCATCAGATTATCCTGATCCTTTTTCACCCAATGGAGATGGTATTGACGATTCAGTAGAATTTAATGCCAGCGTTTCCGTAAACGGCTTTGATACGCATCTGAAAAAATATAAATATAAAAGACTTTATCTAATATGGGGAGTATCTATAAAAGATGTTAAAGGTAGATATGTGAGGAGGTTTTTTCACTTACAAAGAGTATATAATAATAGTGACATAGAAATTTCTCAAATCTGGGATGGTAGAAAAGTTGGAAGTCATGTGGTTAAAGACGGGAAATATTTTTATAAATTTAATGCTCGGATAAAAAAAATAAGGGCAGAACCAAAAGGAGGAGATGTTACTGTAAGAACAAACTCTCAATTAAGTGTCTCAGTATCTCCTGATTCGTGGAATATAGGAGAGATAGTCCCTGATTCTATAATCACCATGGAAGACACTGAGAAGATAAGAGTATTGAACGATGGAGAGATGAATGTAACCTATTCTTTACACCTTACTAATCCAAGTGGCTGGCAGGTTTCACAAAGTGACGTAGGTCCTGATACCTATATTTTAAATGCTGCTTTCTCAGAACAATTAGGAAATATCTTCTGGAAGGAGGAAAACCACGCGCTTTCTACTGGGCCGGTCATTTGCTCAGAGACTAAATTTGCCGGAGACGAGACTGGTGTTGGAGTCTCTCCTGGTGAAGAGAGGACATTATGGCTTCAATTTAAGGCACCAACTGCAACTTCTGTTACTATAGAGCAGGATATTGAGGTGGTGGTGAATGCACAAGTACCTTAATTTTCATTTATCTACCTGACGGGTATTGATATAGATGAGGAGTTAATAAAAAAATGTTAAACCAAAAGAAAGGAGTGAGGAAAATGAAGAGGTTTTTAGCGGGAATTTTGGTTTTGTTCGTGTTTTCCGGATTTACAGTTCAGGCCCAGGCCGCAGAATCAGATGTGGTAACAGTTAGGGTTAGTATACTTGCTTCCTTGAGTGTAGACATTACTGAGACCGAGGTTGATTTGGGCTCTGTAAGTGCTGGGAGTACCACTGTTTCGTCTTTTGGGGTTACAGTGACCAATACTGGAAGCGGTATTGACGAGACTTATTCTTTGAGTCTAGTTGACCCATCAGGATGGTCAGCCTCACAGTCAGCAGCAGGTGTGGATACCTATGTTTTAAATGCTTCGTTTGATTCAGATGGTGTGTTAACTTGGGATGTGACAGATCATGCCCTTTCAACTACACCAGTTGTTTGCACAGGTAGTGTGTTTGCTGGAGACCAGACAGGGGTAAGTGTGCCACAGGGAGGAGTAAGGTCCCTTTGGTTTCAATTTCTCGCGCCTACAGCTACAAGTGTAAGTGAAGAACAGGGTATCATGGTTACGATTACAGCTCAGGTAAGTTGATACTGATTTTTGAAGAGGATGTAGCTGCAAAGTTTACTTTGCCTATAGCAGAACAAGTCCCGTACGAACGTCTTAAAATTTTAATATGTCCGTACGGGGCAAGGTCTGCAGCTATACTTGTATTGAAGAATGTTTAAGGGGGAGAGATGAAAAGAATTCTTTTAGTATTTTTCGTTAGTTTTTTCTTTGTCCAGTCTGCTTCTGCAGGAGGATTGAGCACTACCTTTGGCGAGGTTTTGGTTGAAGATTTACGTATAGGTGAAGCTTATTCAATGGAGAAAGAGGCAAAGGTACCTTTGATCATTACCAATACAAGTAATCAAGAGGTAAAATTGAAAATAGAAGTTTTAACTCCTCAAGAAAGTGAATTAAAAGAAAGTTTTGAGGCCATTCCTGATATTGGCTGGGTAGAGCTTAGTCAGAACGAATTTGTGATTGGATCAGGCCAATCGATAAAAACAGATGTAATTATATCCATTCCTGATGATGAGAAATATCTGGATAAAAAATATCAGGTTTTTATCTGGTCATATACTGTTGGAAGGTCAATAGGATTAGGATTGAAAAGCAAACTATTATTCAGTACTAGGAAAGCAGAAACAGAATCCAGATAAGAGAAGGCAGAGTGATTATAATGATGAGAAAATTTTCCATTGCTGCAATATCCTTAAGCTTAATATGTCTACTTAGCGGTTTATGCTATGCTGATGTCTCTGACACAATCTTACTTAGAGTTACAGTTATGGACGATAATAATCCTCTGGAAATTTATACTGCAAGTGGATATGAGGCGGCCTTTATAAAAGAGAGCGGAAATATTGCGTATATCAGGGATTCATATACAGGGCAGGACATTTGCGAGGGGAATGATTATAACCTATGGCAGGTCTTTTCATATGCTATTGACAGGATGGTAATAGACGACAATAATAACGGAGATACTTCGAGAAATAGCTTTGGGTATAGAGAAGTTTTAGGACACAGAACATCTCTGATGCAAGTTTCTTATTCTCTCAATGCCGAGGAGGCACGAGGAGGAAATGGTTATTGCATTCAACTTGAGTATGAGAGTACGAGTGATTATGACGCCCAATTTGCACGCTATACCCACTATTTTGGGGATGGCATTTCCCATGTCGAATTGAGCGGGCAAGATTTCATATCTTTCTGGATTAAAGGGGATACGGCAGAAGATTCAGGGCCTTTTTCGCTTACGCTTTGGTCCGGGGCCTATGCCAGCGTTTATATGGGAGATTATTTGCCTGAGGGTAGAATAACGACTGAATGGCAACAGGTTCACATTCCTTTAAATGCCTTCTTTGCCCCGGGTTATTCTTTCCCTGAAAATATGGATAGTTGGGCTAATTTCAGCTTTGAAATACGCGGGAATGAAGTGGGTATTGGTAGCGGGACTTATTTTATTGACGATTTAGAATTTAGCTATGGTAGTTATCCCGATGCTTGGAAATGGTGGGTGGGTAGCTGGGAATTTGCCAATCTCGGAGGATATGATTTTATTCTAGAGAAGGTTGATCCTGACAGATGGTTATTTCATTATAGATTGACTGATCCTACTCCAAGTGATTTCATAGATATAGAATTTAGATTCTACGATTATTATTTCGATGTGGTATTTTATGTCTTGAACAACTGCTCGTATGAAGAAGAGATTATTCATGGAGTGCGTTTTCCAATGGATATAGGCTTTACATCAGATAATATTGATCAAGTGATACTTCCGATAGTAGATGGAGTAGCTATCCAGGGTGATTGGTTTGGGAAGGGTGAGAATGCATCGTTTAAATATCAAGGTGGAGTTTCGTCAGATTTTGTAGGTATAGAGGATAAATACGAAAGCAGGCTTGCTATCTATACATTAGAACCTGATCCATTAGAACATCACCCCGCTGAATTGACACTTGATGGTGAACATCAGTATAATCCACTTAGTGATTTCCATCATATCTTTTTTACCCATATAGATGTTGGAGAAAGCTGGCAGAGTCCTGTAGTAAGATTTAGAGTGGGTTCTACTATCCAGGAAGCACTTACGGATTATTCTCTTGAAAATGGTTTTAGCAGTCTTCCGACATTAGAGGAGAAATGTAATGATTATAATCCTTATCTTTTTGAACGTCTCTCAAAAAGTCCTTTACTGAAGATAGATATGTTAGGTGCAGGACAGGAGAGCTATCAATATGTCTATGGGACCTTGCTTCCATTATTGCCTGAGCCTAGTATCGCACACCTAGTTACTTACTGGGAAGGGGGCTTTGACAATAATTATCCAGACTATGTAATGCCTGGCCAGAGCCCTAATCCGTCATTTGGAACTGAGGAAGATTTCATCGACATTTTTACGGAGCACGATTCGACCCAGCAGATTATGCCATATACAAATCCGACATGGTGGGATTATAACTCAGAGATCTATGGAATAAATGGAGATGACCTCATTGCCAAAAATCTATCTGGGTACGGTGTAATGGAAAAATATAATAGTAGCGCAGGATTTGTCACTTCTCCTTATCAGATCGATGTACAGAATCGGATTCTTGAAAATATAGATTATTTTAGCGACGTATATCCGAGTAATCTCCTTTTCCAAGATCAACTTGCTGCCCGTGGTTTTTTTCATGATATACACCCTTCAGCACCTGATTTCTTATCATATGGTCAGGGATGGATTGAAAACGCAGTTTATTATGCAACCGAGATCCCTCTTTATACTGAAGACTGTTTTGATAGATTAGTTTCCCCTGAGGTTGGTTTTTGTGGTACATATCTTAAGAATTGTCATCCAAATCTGAATGTCGATAGGGGCAAGGTTGATATGTGGGTTCAGCCAAACTGGGGGTCTAGTGATACTAATCCTCACACTTTTTGGTATGCCCACAAAGAGACCTATAATAAGAATTCGATCTATATCCAATATTGGCCTCCATTTATTGAATTTGTTATCTATGATGCAGGAGGGACACTTCATAGGGTAGGGTACACTGCGACACATCAAGCAGGAGATTGGCTGCATGTGGAGGCCCGGTGGTATTGTTCAAATACGGATGAGGACGAATATTGTTTCATGAGCATTTCAGAGAATGGGAGCGTAAGAGACGATTCCTCTACTTTATGGGATAGCTGGGCATATGACTTTGGTTCACTTATGACGATTGGGAACAATGGTGACGGAGGTCAACCTGCCGATGCAATTATTGATGACTTGAGAATCTATGAAACTGAATTAGGTGAAGGCCGGCCTATTTTTTACTGTTCTTTTGAAGATACCTTAGAAGATGAAGGAGGCACTCTTCCGTCAGATTCCTATGGCGTGACATTTGTAGACTGTGGACCTTTACGAGAGGGGAGAGGGGTTTTCGTTGATAGTCAAACACAATTGAGGTATTCTACAAATGATAGGGGATTTTTTAAGCCATACCCTGTTGCTATGCTTTTGTATCATGATAAAGTAGCTTTCTATCAACATAATCTTCACAATACGAATATGAGTAAGAATAAGTATAGCTTAAGTTACAATGCAGTTTTTGGAATCAATCATAGCTTAAATGTTTGGAGTTATTATGATGAATATGGCCAGAAGAATGAAGATTTTTCCGCTCCGCTTCGGATTGCTGATGGTTTTCAGAAGTCTTTTCTCTCAAGGGTATTTGGTCAGGAGATGGAAGAATTTGAATATGTCTCTGGTGAAAATAAAAAGGTAATCCTAACAAGCTTTGGCGAAGGTGAAGATGCTATTACTGTAATTGGGAATTTTAATCCTGATAATACCTATAACTATCCTTCATTTCCAGAGATATCCATTGCTCCTGAGGGTTTCTTAGCAGTAGGTGAGTACGAAAGTCTTGTTGCAGGTATCTTTAATGGGGTATTCAACGGAGAATCTCTTTCTTCAGGGGATCACTATCTGGTTATAGAGAGGAAAATTTTAGAATCCACACCTATTATCGAAATTGCCCAACTCTACGGAGAATCAACAGAATTATCTATAGATATTAGTGATTGGGATGGAGATCTCGTGGGGTTAGATGCAATAACCGAAGAAGGTAGTATAATACCGACTTCTTTTAGTGTTGACGGCGATATAGTAAACTTTTACTATGAGAATGTTATAAATAATGAGGATGTTTTGCTTTATCGTTTGAGATAAAACTTCACACTGGATGTTTAGAGTGCAATTTCCTTTGTCTTATCTGGCGCTACTTCAAATAGGCGATTCTGAACCCTGATTTTTATACTGCGTTTGGCTTCTTCGAGCAGGATTCGAAGAGTTTTATGGTCTATAGAAATACTCAATAAATCCCCTCTAAATATTAGCTTAAAGGAGACTCGGTTCCATTTATTTGGTAAAGAAGGATTGAAACTCAATCCTTCTTTTAGTAGACGCATTCCACAGAATCCATTGACTATAGCCTGCCATGTCCCTCCAGAGGAAGCTGAGTGGATTCCTAAGAATGTATTTTCCATCTCATCATATAAATCAAGACGTGAAGATTTCAGGAAGTATTCATATGCCTTAGCCTTAAATCCAAGCTCTGCTGCCATAATCGCGTGAATACTCCAACTTAAAGAAGAATCATGCAGGGTTTTAGGCTCATAGAAGTCCCAGGCAATCTGTTTTTGTTTTCTAGTAAAGGCATCATTATAGATATACATTAAGTGGAGGATATCAGCTTGCTTTACAATCTGGCACCGTAGTATAGTATCTAATGTTGCACCAGCTTCTGTAGCAATCTGTTTACCGGGCTTTAAGACTTTAGGATCCACTTTTTCCCTTTCAAGAAATAAATCATGCTCAATATAGAGCTTTTTTTGAGGATCGTAATTAATATAAATATTATTTGCGATTTTACGCCATTTAATAGACTCTCTGCCCTCAAAATTTATCTTCCTTTTAACTTTCTTCCAGGCCTTGGGATGTTTTTTCTTCATTAATTTGATTATTTCTCCAGCAATTGTTAGGTTCCAACGAGCCATCCAGTTGGTATAAACATTATTATTGACAATCCACCCATATTCATCAGGACCCTTGACAGTGTTAATAACGTACTTCTTTTTTATGGGACTGAAGTGAACCCTGCTTTCCCAGAAACGGGCAGTTTCGATTATGATTTCTGTCGCGTAATCCCTTATAAATTTTTCATCGCCTGTAGCTTGATAGTAATGCCAGATACCGTAAGTTATAGCAGCAACAACATGGACACCTAGATTTGCGTATTCCCATAGAAAACATTGTTCATCTCCTGGATAAGAACTCATCCAGGGATACATTGCCCCCTTAAATCCTATTTTTTTTGCTTTCTTACGAGCTTGAGGTAGCGTGAGGTAGCGATATTTTAAAAGAGTTCGGGCGGCTTCAGGGTTAGTATAAATGAAATAAGGGAGGATAAACATTTCCGTATCCCAGAAATAGTTACCCATATGCATTTCACTGGTTAACCCCCTGGAGCTTATATTCACGTAAGGGTCTTTTTCATTACACATCTGCATGAGATGATACATTGAAAAACGTATACTTTGCTGGTCGGCAGAGTCCCCCTCTATAGTTAAATCTCCTGTTTTCCATCTCTCGGCCCATATTGCGGCGTGTTCTTTAAAGAGTCTATCGAATCCTTTTTTCAATCCTTCCTTTGATTTTGAGATTGCGCTTTTTTTCAAATCTTTTACGTTATCTCGGGAGCCATAGACAGCAACAATTTTTTCAAAGATGTATTCATTGTTTGATGTTGCATCAAATTCTATAGTACGACTAATAAATTTATCTTTTTGGTTTAATCGATAGCTAGGTAAAATATCTATGTTTTTAGAATAGAGCTTTGTTTGTATGGCTTCGCAAACTCTATGTTTTGTTGTTTTTGTTATTGTTGTCAGAAAGACCCCGTTTGCCCCTACAGGGCCTTTTTTATATTCTTCAAGATGGTAGTGTTTAGCTTCTCCAATCTGGTATCCGCTCACACGAAAATCAATATTGCCAATATTGGCATCTAAATCATTTTCAATTTTAATTTTCCCGTTATAATTCAGTGGACGAATCTTATATTTTAAAGCTGCAATGTGAGGATCTTTTAGACTTACTATACGGGAAATCTCAAAGTAGGTGATATTCCCTTTAGGATCCTTCCATTCAAAAGAACGAGTAACGATTCCTTTATACATGTCCAGGGCCCTATGATATTTTCTAACTTTTCCCGTAGAGAGGTTAAGGGGGCTTTTGTTTATTGTTACTCTAGTGCTGAAATAATCCGGGAGATTGACAATTTCCTGGTAGTTTTGTTCATAAGTGTCAAATACACCAGCTACAAAAGTCCCTGGGCATATCTTTGAACCGCTGAACCCTTCTTCCAATGAAGCCCGTGTTCCCATATAGCCATTTCCTAAGGCGAAAATAGATTCCCACACCCTGCTCTTTTTTGG
The DNA here is from genome assembly GCA_018812485.1 of bacterium. Taxonomy (NCBI): domain Bacteria; species bacterium. Next base: position 8,017 of record JAHJDO010000138.1, read on the forward strand.
TTGATATGGGGTTTCTACTAGTAACCATTCTTTTCCTTTAGTTTGTGAATTATTTTTCTTCATATTTCCTCCTGTGTTTATGACTACAGTTTTGTTATAAAGCTAATTATAAACATTTTGCTTCAAGTGTCAATTACAAAATTCCAAAAAAGGCTCTTTAAAAGCCCCAAAATGGTGTAGAGGGCTTCGATTATACAGATATCCTCTAATGATGTGAAACCGTTTTCTTTGTTAAAAAAAAGCTTGACAAACTTGAAACAAAGTTTTATAATCTAAAATATATAGAACATAGAAATGTAAAAATTAAAAGATTAAACTATCTTGTATCCATCTAGAATTGTTATAACTTAGTTGTTGACAAAGCGTTAAAAATGTGGTATACTTTAAATAGAAGATAAAAAAACTTTTAGAAAGACATTAGAAACATTACTTATCGAAAAAGGTAAACCTACTAAAAAGCAATATAAGTAGGGGCACAAAGCTACGGATCCTAAAAGGAAAGCCGGGTTGCCGAATAAGTAAGAAGGCAATCCGGCTTTTGTATTTTAGTTCGCGATCAATCTTGGATCGCTTTAATATAGAGTAGGAAATTTAAGAAATATAAACCTAGAAGTAAAAAAAGAAAAGAAAGGAAAGGAGGATAATTAAATGAATAAGTTAAGATTGCTTTTTTTGACTATGCTGCTAGCGGGACTTATTCTGTCAGTTGGTGCATCTGTGAGTTTAGCCGAAACTGATACGGAAGAGGTAGATGTAGCGGTCACTATTAGCTCAACCTTTGGATTTACTGTAGATGACACAAGTCTATTGACATTTAACGCTGGATCTCCTGTAACTGCAGGGGCAGAGTATGTAGCGGATCGTGCTCTTGGTATCATAGCCCAGTCAAATAATGGCGTGGCTTGGACTATGGAGCTTGCTGGTGGACCTCTGGGAGAAACAGGTGGTGCAACACTTGATCAAGCTAATTTCAGGTTTTGGCACACTACTGATAATGGTGCTGATCCTGCTTTACCTGAAGGAACACTTACTCCAACTTTTGGAACTGATGCACCTATGACCGCATCTGATCAACTTATCTATCAATCTACACTTGCAGAAGGTACGGATGAGTACATAGCACTTGGAGTAGGATTGAAAATAATTGTTCCTGCAGACCAACAGGCAGGCGATTATACTACTAGTGTTACCCTAACCATGACTGATTCGACATAATCTAAACGCGCTATCTTGTTGTGGTTTATCAAAGCTGAATTTAAGAAAGGGTAGGACGTAGATTTTCAGAGATGTCTTACCCTTTCTTATTTTAAAAGACTCGTATTCTTGACAATTCTGGATGTGTGTGATACCCTTATTGTTCAGAACGGATTGATTTATTGGGAGATAAGATGAAAAAGATTGTAGTAATAATTATTTTTTTTCTTATTGCCGTATTCTTTTTTAATGCGGAAGCTAAGGCTGAGTTTACCATTCAAGTAGATAGATACTCCATTGATTTTGGTAATCTGGATTTGGGAGAAGTTAGATCTGATGTGCCAAGTGATGGACTAGAGATAACTTGTACTTCAGATTTGGGCAATCCTTGGGAATTACGAATCTCTAATATCCAACCTCTTGTTCATGTATATAACCCAACTCAATTTATCCCTGATACAAATTTTAGATGGTATAGTGTATCTACAACCGGCGGTGGGGTTTTAGAGAGTGAAGAAAAGGATTTTACTCAGGAAAGGGTTATTTATTCTGCCCCTTTAGGAGAAGGAACTACTGGTACGAGAGTGGTAGTGAAATTTAAATTGATTGTTCCTCAGATGGTTCAGGCAGGTAGGTATGAGACTAGGATTATAATTACTATGACGGAGTAAATAAATGAAGATTATTTTTATTATTGGTTTTATCCTATGTTTGACCTTTAGCCTGTTAAGTGAGGCTATGGCTTTTTCAATAAATCTTGACCCCCCTAATTTAACATTGTCTATTCCTCCTGGAGGGAGCGAGAGCGGTATAATTACGCTGACTAATAAGGGAGATGTGTCATTAAGAGTAGTAGTATATACTGGAGATTGGACTTACGGTGTAGATGGTGTCAAGGAGTTTGGACCAGCTGGGACAACCCCTTTTTCATGCGCTGATTGGTTGCATATCTTTCCTACAGAGTTTGAGCTCCCAGCCGGTGAAAGTAAAGAAGTTCAATATACCTTAACAGTCCCTCTCGATGCATCTGGTGGTCATTATGGGGTCATATTTTTTGAGGCAGATATAGGAATGCAGCCATCTTTAGGTACGAGTGTACGGGTAGCCGGACGTATTGGGACAATTATTCTTCAAGAGACAGAGGGAATGGTGGATAGGAGGGGCAGTATTGTTTCTCTTACAACAGGTCCTCCTGATGAAAATAAAGGCTTTGATATTAATTTACGTTTTAAGAACGAAGGCAATGTCCGTATCGGGGCTAAAGGGACAGTTAATATTATTGATAAGGATGGTAATTTTTTTGGGAGGGAGGAGTTTCCGGAGATAAAGACGTTACCTGGGGATATCAGGGAGTCTATGGCAACTTGGCTGGGGAGATTACCTGTAGGTGAATATTTTTTAGTAGTCACTGTAGATATAGGAGGAGAAGAAGTGGCTATTGAAGAACTTAAGATAACAGTGATTAAGAAAGGCCAGATTGAAGAAGTTAGTGCTGATTTTTTACCTGATGGCACTCCAGAATTCTCAGTCAAGGTCGCTAATATAGGGAACATTAACATTGAGGCAAAGGGCCGGGTCGAAATACTAGATGCTAATAAAAAGATAATCCAAACCTTACCTCTAAAGGAAGATTTAATACTCCCTAAGAGGGAAAGAGTTTTTACAGTTGGACTTGATAGTCCATTGTCTCCCGGCGAATATTTTTTGGCAGCTACTGTAGATATGGGAAAAGGGGAGGTGGCTGTTAAAGAGCAGAAGATAACAGTGATTAAGAAAGGCCGGATTGAAGAAGTTAGTGCTGATTTTTTACCTGATGGCACTCCAGAATTCTCAGTCAAGGTCGCTAATGTAGGGAATCTTAACATTGAGGCAAAAGGTCAGATTGAGATTCTAAATGCCAATAGAGAAAAGATCCAAACCTTATCAATAAAGCAAGGCTCGATAATCCCTAACAGCGCCCAAGTTTTTACAGCAAAACTTAATAATCCATTGTCTACTGGTGAATATTTTGTGGTAGCTACTATGGATATAGGAGAAGATAAAGGTTTCGTTAAGGAAACCAAAATAACAGTAGTTAAAAAAGGTAAAATCGATGGAATTATTACCAGTTTTAGAGACGGTAATATCCCGAAATTTTCACTTAAGTTTTCCAATATTGGTAATATTAGTATTAAAGCTAAGGGACATATCGAAATCATAGATACAAATGGGGAGACTATTCATGTTTTACCGTTAAGTGAAAAGTCAATACTTCCGCATAGTGAAGTTATCTTTACAACTGAACTTGATAGTTCGTTATTCTCTGGCGACTATAAAATCTTGGCGACGGTAAATTATGGTGACAAAATTCTTACAAAAGAAGATACTATATCTATTAAATGAAGAAAAAGATTATACGGCATCTTGTAATCATCTTTTTTCTCTTCGTTTCCATTACTAACTCTTTTGCTGAAGAAGAGAAAGAGATAATATCAGCCAGAGAAGTCGCCATGGATTATACGTCTGAAGATGAAGGGGCTGATAGTTCTTTAGAAAAGGTAACACTTCAAGAAGGTAAATCCAAAGAAATCCCTGCCAGGAATATTACTCGCCATTTAAGCATTAATCCAGACATTGCTATAACAAAGAAAGTTTCCTCCGATATATTGTCTATTACTGGTTTTAAGAAAGGCCTAACGTATATCCATGTTTGGGACGATGATGGCAGGAGGACTGTTAGGGTGAATGTAGAGGAAAAGGCAAAAGAGGAAATGGTTTTTGCAGCGGCAGTAAAAGATACTGTATCTAAGATAGAAGTAGAAATTGGAGGATCGACATTAATTTCAGGGAAGAATATTACCCGTTACTTAAGTATTGATCCGGGGATTGTAACCGCTGAAAGAATATCAAAGGAGACCTTGTCAGTTACCGGCATTAAATATGGTTGGACGTTTATCCATATCTGGGGCGATGAAGGTAGAAGAACTATAAGTGTAGCGGTGAGAAGAAAAGGGTTTTTTGAAGCAAGAGAGAGAAAGAAAAAACTTCCTCAAGAATTGAAACCGTTCAGAGCCAGTTACTCTTTTGACATATCGAACAACTCTGTTAAATCAGATCTCTCTCAACATGAATATGTTGATAAACGATTCTCTCACATCTTTTCTTTAAATGGAGAGACTCCATGGGGAGAGGTTGATTCAAGGCTCCAATTTAGAGGCAGGGATGATAGGGTAAGTCGGCGTGATGAAGATATCACCTATTTTAATATAAATCTAAAAAATAAAGATCTTGAATTTACTTTAGGAGATAAGCGGATAAATTATTCCAGTTTAACTCTACCCTATGTTCGATATCAAGGAGTCAATTTGAAGGCATCTTTAGGTGAAAAATTGGATTACGATATTGTTTGGGGTGCTGAAGGGCAAAGGTTATATGGAAACAGGATAATAGATCAATCTTTACCTAATCCCTATTTCTCTGGATTAAAGACAGATTTTCATGTAACAGAGAAATTAGATCTTACTACTACATTCCTTCGAGGAAAGGATGCAGGGGACACTATTAGTGAACAGGTAGTAGCTACAGGATATAAATTGGATTTAGATAAAATTAATCTTAGAGGTGAATATGCATTTGGAGATGATAAGGATAATATAGCATGGGAGAGTGAAATGCGGGTGAATCTACATAAGATGGGTTTTGGAGCAATTTATCGAGATTATGACCCTGAGTATAAGACTGTTATAGGTAGTGTTGGCAATCGAGGCCATAAAGGTATATATTTATCTTTTTTCCATAATCCATTTGATTTAATTGGTATTTCCGCTTATTATGACCGATTCCAAAATAGATATTCACCTAATCGTAGCGAACCTGGACAAGACAATGTAAACACAACAGTAAATCTGAGATTAAGCCCAACATCCCTGACACATCTATACATTTCTTTCTGGGAAAAGGATACAGCAGGAGTATATTCTCCAATGAATAGCGAAGGTGTAACTGGCAGGATTTCTCATCGTTTTGATCTTGGAATAAGGGATATTTCTACTTATCTAGAATATACATCCCGTAAATTTAAAAGCATTCCTGCCCCTAGTATAGATTTCGAAGATGAGAAGATAGCCATAGGTTTGAGTACAAATCTGATTGAGAAGTTGAGACTAAGTTTACTTCAGGAATGGAACAGCAGAAGAAAACTCGAGGAGGGTACTGAGACTACACCACAGCGTTCTGTGATTGCCCTTAGTTACAACTCTAGAATTGGACAAAGCCCTTTTTACACTATGCTTGCCTTTAAATATGAAGACAAGAGAAATGTTGGTTCCAGCAGTGGAATTTTAGCTGATGAAGACATTATTTCTTTAGATGCTAAAATTAGGTATAGACCATCGCAGGATTTTGAATGGTTTATTAAAGGAGGAATTGATGATGTCCGAGGAACGAGTGTTAACCAGAGAGACCGCATTAAGAGAGAGGTGGTTACAGGAATAAGGTGTTCTTGGGATACCGGCTTTAGAGTGCAGACCGCAGGAGATATTTCCGGAGTCGTATATAAAGATCTTAATGGTAATGGTATAAGGGAGAAAAGTGAACCAGGTATTCCAGATGTAAAGATTTTTCTAGATCAGAAAATCTCGACAATCACTGATAAGGAAGGTAGCTATAAATTTTTAAAAGTAAAGGGTCTTAAGGCCTCAGTATTGATGGACATGCAAGGTGTTCCTTCCGAGTATATCACTACAACATCCAATCCACAAAAAGTTATGATAGCTCCAGGCGAAGTTACAAAGGTAGACTTCGGTCTTACTACTAAGACACAGTTAAGAGGAGTTGTTTTTAATGATCTTAATAATAACAGACAGTTTGATGATGAGGATATCGGTATGAAGAATGTATTGATAACTATCGATACTAAAAGAGCTATTACTGATTTATCCGGCCATTATAATATAAAAGATATCTTACCGGGAGAATATTATATAAGTTTGAATACGGAGACTTTGCCGCAGAATTTTATTCCGTTAGTTCCTTCGAGACAGAAGATAGAGATCCCTGAAGGACAGACTTATACGCATAATTTTGCAATTCAGGCATTACGTACAGTAATGGGAACAGTTTTTTATGATCAGAATGTGAATGGGGCTTTTGACAAAGGCGAAGAGGGGATTTCAGATGTAAAGATTTTTTTAGGTTCAAAGGTTACTTTGACAAATGGAGATGGGGCATATATATTTAAAAACCTGCCAGCAGGAGTCAATGAGATCAAGGTAGATGAAAGCACACTCCCTTCTCAATATTATCTGAAGATCCCTTCTGATACGCTTCAGCTGTCAGTTGAAGGTGAAGTTAAAAGAGATATTAACTTTGGTGTAGAGAAGAGATAATCGGAGGGGAGTAGAGTTATTCTGTCTTAGTGAATTGTATAAAAATTGATTCTTCGGTCCTGTGGGTTGTCACTAAGATGTCATCTTGATAATATTCTTCTGTCGGGCTATTTTCTGCATCTAGCATTGCTTCGTCTACCATTGTCTCATCAATGATCATTTGATTTTCTTCATTTGCTATTATTGGCGTAAGGTCCTCTCTACCAATATCCATAGACATAGATCGTAAAGAAGGCTGAGGCAGAATAACTATTCTGACATCTATTGAAGCAGAGGTAGCTTTTGCCATGACATTGGATGGTTGGGAAAGTATTACTATTAGAGATATTAGTGTTAGGATTGTAATTGTTTTATTTATTAGCATTTTCGCCTCCTATCACGTAGTCTCAAAAAAAAACCTATTCTTTCATTCGAAAGAATAGGTTTAAATGAAAAAATCTCATTTCGGTAGCTGACTATCCCATTTATTCCTATTGGGACTCTTGAGCTTTGCGTCCCATTCTTTCGAATGGTTTGCCTTTTCGATGAAACTATATTCCTAACTTATTTAATTGTCTATACTTACCCTCCACTTAAATTATACCATAGAATATATGCTTTGTCAAGGTGACTGGGGAGAACTGGTATGCTACTAAAGTATAGATAGATCGAACTTTCTTTGAATTCTCTTTATTTGTTCCTGGCTTTTGTCATCTGAATATATGAATTCGCCCTTGAGCCATAGAACATCTTTTGTTAATGTTTCTTTGGGAAGGTCGATTTCAAACTCGCACATCGATTCGTCTTCTGGAGCTAAAGGTTCAAAAGATTCACTTATAAGGGTTGATACGGTATTTCCATCTTTATACCCGGAGTCTAAACTAGGTAATGAATTATCTGGTTTAATAGTCCATCCAGTTAAAGCAAACCGCCCATTTTTAAGATATCTTTTAGTGTTGTTCTGAGCTATAAGACTGACTTTAATCTTTTCTCCCGGAGATATTATGGATTCTGAGGTTGAAAGAATCAAATTTACGCTATCTTTTACTTTAGGTGCTTTGTAACTAATTAAATACTTGCTATTTTCTTGAGAGGCTTCATATAGGAAAGTAATATCTTTTGGAGAAATAGCTGATATAACTTCCTCCTGGTCATTTGGAAGCTGGTGATAGACGTGTATCCAATCATCATTTATCCAATTATTTGGCCTTAGGATTGTCACCAGCGAAGCTCTAGAAAAAGGCTGGTGAACTGTGATGTTATCTATATCCTTTTCAACGATTAGAAAAAGTTCATCCCATAATGGAGAACCATTGAAAACAGTAAAAATCCCTGCAATTAAACTTCTGTCGTTATCCGTTGCCAAAAAACCTTCCTCAGCTATAGTATAATTATCGAAGGGAAAAGTATTTACCTTTGAATGATTACTTAAGATGCTTATATCTTCAAATTGACTTAAGATGACGTCTTTATTTACCTTCATAAATTTGGTTAGTCTCTTGCCAAAACAACGCGATGCCACAGCCTTCTGGAAGGCATCTGCAATCCACATCCATGGTTTTTGTCTCTCCCACTGTACTATCCACCTGCCTTGAGATAAGTTATGCCCATAAGTTAAATTCCACGTGAGTTTTGCCTTACTGTCTGTAAAGACTTCATTAGCTAAATTATGTTGATAGAGAGCAACATAGGGATGAGCTAAATAGATGGCTAATGGATAGAGTTCCCAGTTGCCTTTACCCCATGATCTGTCAAATTCTCCAAAATGAGGCATGGTCAGAGAAGTTAAACCACAGAAACCTGCTACATCAGGGATTAGCTTATCGAAACCCCCCTCTATCATTACAGGGATTGTTTTGCTATCTCGAGCAGCGATATCAATAAGCCCTTGGGTGTAAGAAATAGGTGTTTTCTCAGAAGGATTTAGGTCGTAACGCCATCTTCGAGCTCCTATTTGATCCTGGAAAAGTAAATCCATAGGGTAATCGCTAGAAAATTCCTGTAAAGTTTGTGCAAGTCTTTCTAGAACCTTTGGGTTATAAGGAGAAATAATATAGCCTCCATTTAAGTTATATTTTTCATATGCAATAGAACCATCTAAGTTCTTCGCTACAATTTCATCTTTGCTTAATCTGTTTAGAGTAGGGCCTACATTCCACCAGGTTGGATTTGTATATGGCATTGCTAAAAGACCTCTCTTATGGATAGTATCAATTAAATGTTTAAAATCTTCTGGTGAGCCGAACTTTGGACTCGGCGGAAGATAATCAGGATAATATTTATCGAATCCTTCAGGCCAAAAAGATGTTAGGTGGACTAGAGTGGGCTTGGGCAATTCTGTAAGAAAATCAGTGACATATTGGAAATCTTTATTTTCCCATAAACCTACTTTAAGTAGAATGGATTTTGATAATTTTTCAAATAATTGTGGGCCAAGTTTGTCCTTTAATGTAGGAGACTCGTCCAGTTTGTTATCTGATTGATATTGAGAGATGGCCGACTCCAAAGATGAAAAGATGCGAAATCGAAGAAAAGGGCTTTTCCAATTTTTGTTACTTTGAATATAAGTCGCGAATTTGTGACGATATTCTCCAATATCTTCTTCGGATTTACTATAACCGACCTCTAATGTCGTGGGTTGGAATATGTCGTTTGTCTCAACCATATAAATAGCGAGATTTCCTGTTCTAGACTCAAGTGCAACAAAATCGCAGAAGGCAGGCGGATAGTGATCTAGCCATCGTTTATTCGACGAGAAAAAGTTTTTATTGAAAGCTACCCCCATTCTATTGGGAAAGATGAATCTTGCTATATTATTATAATCGAAAGTTAAATCCCAAGGTAAAGTAAATGAAACAACTATATCTTCAGATTTATTTAAGACCTTAGCTTGTAGATCGAAGAAATCCCCCTCGGATCCAATAACTTCGATAATAACTTCTAAAGATCTCTCGCCATCCATATTGTATCTCATTTGTAATGTCTTTTCCCTTTTTAACCACGTATAGTCAAAATTCATAAATGATGAAGTTGGAGAGAATTCATTTCCTTTAATATCAAGATATTCACCTGCTTTGAATAGAGCTAAACTCCATAGACATTTTCCAGATGAACCAAGCGATATATTATATCCCGTCTTCGTGTCTTTGATATAAACAATAGCACCGTTAGTTTTACTAATACCCAATATGTAGTAGGCATTAGATATTATTAGATCTTCTCCTTTATCGAAAAAAGATAATTTTGAGATTAGGTGCTGTTTATCCATTCCTTGAGGAATGATAGCGGGGCCAAACATATTACCTTTAACCTTTGGATCGATTCCGAATGCCTTATCAGTTATTTCCCTGATAACCCGACGAAGAGATTTAGCAGCATCTAGACTTAAAGGAATCACTTCAGGCGGAGTTAATTTCCTGATTTCTCTCTCGATTGGAGGGGCTATCTGCTTTGTAAAAACCACATCTTCTTTCTTTAAGGCTATCTTATCAGTTTTCTTATCTTGTGGCAAAAAAACCAGGCTGTGAAAAGACATGGTTTCGCCGTTAATATTGGGTTTTTGTTCAGAAGTACCTACTCCAACTTGCAATTGAAAGGCTTGGAGTCCTGATAGACCAGAGATATCACGTAAATCATATATGGATTTGCCTGTTATTTTAGTGTCAGGCTGAATTTTTACAAATCCCCCTTCTACATTTGGACTTATAAGGATTAGATACCAATGATGACTAGCTGAGATAACATCTATCTCTAAATAAGGAAACCTATCCAAATCAAGCGTAATATCCTTATATACACACCCATAGCTTTGTGAATCAAGTATTCCTTGGATAGTAATAATTTCTCCAGTAGAACAAATTGTAGCACCGGTAGACCTTCCGTCTGGCCATTCTTTTACCCATCCATTTATGTCAGGATGGGTGTTGTCACATAGGATAATTGTTCCATTTTGTTCCTCATGCTTTTGACTGAATCGCAGCTTAGTAAAAACTAACTTCTCAGCTAAATTATTATTTTTCATTTCAGCTGTACTTACACCTAATTGAAGCTGGAAACTCTGTTTGCCTGATAGGCCTGTTAAAAGTCGGAGATCATATTTTTTCTCTCCCTGATAATCAGTATCTGGCTGTATTTTTGTATATCCTCTATTGAGGCTGGGATGGTTAATGATAAGGTACCAATGATGAGTAACAGAATCCACATTTATTTCTAATATTGGAAATTTATCCAGATCCATGTCCACGTTTATATATACTGGGCCGTAGGATTTATTCGCATTCGTCCCTATTATAATTGCTTTTGCCCCTTCCTTAGTTATTATTGCACCAGTGGATACCCCATTCCAATTATCATGCCAAGATGTTACATCAGTATTTTGACTGCTAAAAATATCTATATATTCTAATTTTTCTTCCGCCGTTGCGCTATTACCACAAGATATGATTAAAACAGTAACTAAAGGTAGTATTGCCTCAAGAAGTCCTTTTCTTATATTAATCCCCATACAAAAACTCCCTTTCTAAATAATTTTATTTACTATTCTGTATTTATATAAAAAAAAGGAAGGAGGTGCATATCCTTCCTTTTTTTTATTATACTTTAATGTGAGGAGATATTCTTAGTTTTTGGTAGACGTCAGCCTAATATAGTCAAATATTGAGCTTTTATTAGAGCCTTCTATTATGATTACCAGATTGAATTTAGAATTAAATTTATTGCTAAGTTTCACATTTTCTTTGATGCTTTCTGAATAGACGCCAGGAAGGTTTTGTCCTGGGATGATCTCGTAATATTCTTTCCAATCCAGGCTTGTAATTCCTACCTTAAAAGCACTATCCGGGTCTACATGATTAGCCTTTATTTCTATAACAGGGTATTTATTGAGATCCACATCTTCTATCACCTTAGCGACTTTGCCCCATGTAGAGTTTCCGATTACTTCGATACTAGCTGTTCCATCTTCGAGAGATGTAATTATACAGTTAAAACTATCACTGTCATATTCGTCATACCACTCCGCTACTCCCGTATTAAAATTATCTTCCCAACCGATATCCTGAGCAGAACATAGTGAGATATTCGCTAAAAAAACTATAAACACAAAAGTCAGAGTAGAGATTTTAATCTTAGCAGCCCTTTTTTTATTTACCCATCTTTGAGAAGTCCCCATTTTTTACTCCTTCCGGTTAAAAAACATATTCTACACTGCACTAAAAAGGTTACCTTTTATCAAAGGTCACACTATTATACTACTATATTTTTAGCTTATTGTCAATTCGTTTTTTTGTATAATTACGCAACCTAAAAAAATAAAAAAAACCTTTGAAACTTTAAAAAATTGTGGTAGTATTATACTGTAGTTTACAGTTAGCGAATTCTCAGAATAAAAATAAAGGAGTAAAATTGAGAAGGTATGATTTTATAGAGAATAGAAGGTTTAAGAGATTAGACTTATCTCTCCCGATAAAAATTAGGCATATTTTAAATGGCGGTAGAGAAAATGTGCAAGATGGGATTACAATTAACGTAAGTTATGGTGGAGTCTATGTAGTAGATATAAAGATAGAGGAGATGAAACCAGGAGATAGATTAAATATATCTCTAGCAGTGCCGAGAGATGAGACAAGGGATTTTCCGTTTTCTCGGTTTGTAGGGAAAGCTAAAGTAGTAAGAGTTGAAAACGATGGTATTGCACTTGAGTTCAATGAAGATATGCATCGACTTTTTGTTGTCAATAATTGAAGTATGAAAATTTAAGTAGAGACATATGCCTATCAGAAAAAATCAATTTTTTCAAAGCCGGTTACTTTCAGACCATGAAAAGAAAAACTTTTCCATATTAGAGCTTATTCGTAGAAATGGCCCTATAACAAGAGCTGAGATTTCAAAAATAACAGATCTCAATATAGTAACTATTTCAAATTATATCAATACCTACATCAATGAAGGATTGGTTGTTGAAGGTGGTATGGAGGCTTCATCAGGAGGGAGAAAGCCAACTCTTGTCAAGTTAAAAGAGAATTACGGTTATGCTATAGGGCTTGATCTTGGGCATATGGGCATAGAAGGTACTAATATGATAGGAGTGGTTGTAGACATTTCGGGGAAGGTAAGGGAGAAGATTGAACACAAAAGAGTAAAAGACACCATGGATAAAATTATCACTAAGTCTCTTGAACTGATAGATGAGTTAGTAAATAAAGATAAGGTTTATAAAGACAGGATTAAAGGTGTGGGCATTGGTATTAGTGGAGTTATAGATGAAACCCTGGGTACTGTAAGAGATTCCTCAAAAAATGGCATGCGAGCAAGCTATTTATCAATGATAGATCTTATTGAGCAGAGGTTTGGTATACCTTCGTTATTGGGAAATGACGCTACCTTTGCTGCCTTTGGCGAAAAAATGTACGCAATCCCTATGGACGTAGAAAATATAGTTTATATGTATTCTGATATTGGGACTGGTATTATTATAAAAGGTAACCTTTATTGTGGGGCTACTGGAAGTGCAGGAGAGGTTCGTATCAATTATCCTCAAAATGCAGAATATCTGAAATTTTCAAAAAGTTTTTCATTTTTGCTACCCTTGGGATTAGATCTTGGGTTAACAAACAGGGCCAGAAAACTGATAAAAGATGAAGGCGTGAAGTCCAGTATATCTAGTATCGCAGGCGATAATTTAGAATCTGTAACAATAGAGAATATAATAGAGGCTGCAAAGTCTGGAGATACGTTTGCTATAGAATTACTGGAAGATGCGGCTGTTAACTTGGGTGTGAGAGTGGCATATCTAGTAAATTTGTTTAATCCAGAAATAGTTATAATAGGCGGAGGTATTGAAAAGGCAGAAAGCTTGTTTTTAGAACCATTGAGAAAGACAGTGAAAAAGTGGGCTTTTGAAGAACCTGCAAATACTGTAAAGATATTACCTGCACAACTTGGTATAGAAGGTGTTGCTTTAGGGGCAGCGGGTGTGGTTTTAAGAAATCTCTTTATCAGCGTCTAACCGTATCAAAATTGTTTTTACAAGGGTATATTGACAAAAGAATAGTAGTATGATATACTTCTCGCTTACCAGGAGAAGATATGCATATCAAGCGTATCATATTATTATATCTTTTTGTTTTTATTATAGTTACAGGAACATTTCCAACCGTATCATTTTCGTATTCCCCTCCGATTGAGTCTATCACCCAATATATAATAGATATATCCCAGGATATCCATAGTCTGCTTCAAGAGACAGAGGAGTCATTGGTATATAATTCACGCGGTGAGTTAAGATTAAGGCTTTTACTTTCTCCTTGG
>JAHJDO010000139.1 GCA_018812485.1 bacterium
ATTCTACAAACGATTTCAGGAACGCGCTTTCACCCTTTTTCGCATATTGCTCTGTTCCACCCTTGAAGCCATTGCTTACTTGCGAGACCAGATCAAATCTATCATTCCCGCTTGTCTCAAAAACCGACAGCGATCACGCCCGACCACTCTCGAAATCATGGAAACTCAATGTGATCCAATACTCGAAATTGAGAAACCCATAATCAGAAAATGCATCGCTTAACTTAACACGTATGCCCTACTGGGTCCGCTTATCATTCTTCTCCTGTGAGTGGTTTCCACACAACCAATTTTTTTATGTCCCATCTCAATTAAATGCTTTGTTACAATAAAACCTTCCTTTTCTCCATCAATTGATATCCAATCTATATTTTTAAAACCATCCATCTTACTCCGGAAGACTACAGGGATATTATCTTTCTGTAATTTAGGGAAATAATCCCTATTCTCCTCCAATAAGGGAGAGTTTAAAATTAATCCATCTACTACCCTTTGATACACTGTCTCCAGAAACAGACGCTCATTACTGGAATTCACATCTTCTAAAAATAAATATGTTTTATACCCCTTTTTCTTTGCTTCTATCTCAATATGTTTACAAGTTTCCATATACACTGGATTTACATCATTTGGAATAACTACCCCTATAGTGTCTGTTTTTTTGAGTATCAGACTTCTTGCAAGAGGACTGGGAACATAGCCTAATTCCTTTGCTACAGCTTTTATTCTTAATCTTGTGTTTTCACTAATTGTTCCTGTATTATTTAATGCCATTGAAACAGTTGACACTGCAACTCCTGAAACCTGAGCCACTTCTTTTATGCCTGTCGCCATATAAACCCCTTTATGAGTACAAAAATAGCAATAGCACAAGACACGTATTTATAAAATATAAATCGTTTCATATTGTTATTATACAATATGAGATTCTAATGTCAAGAATTTTCCGAGAAAATAGTTATTTTATCTCAGAGACCGTTTTTTTCTGAAGCGAAATAGTTTTCTTTTCCAGAGCATCAATCCTGCGGCAGAAATCTACAAACTTGGGATAATCTGAGGCAGAGATTTCCTGAGGGAGAAGTTCAAAATGCTGTTTTACTTTAAGTGTGTTCTTATTGAACGTAAATTCAACCAGATATTTACCGAATTTACTCTCTTCAGTAATATCTTGAGGTGTATCCTTAATGATAAAATTGTCAGGGATATTTATATCAAACTGCTGATCTAGATATAGAGGAGTAAATTCAAGCTCTATTCTGATTGGGAATTTTCGCTGGGTTTTTTGTATATATTTTTTGCTGAGTTCAAGTTTAAAAGGAATAGGGTTGAATATAAACTCATTATCTTGTCCCGATACCTGTTGGAGAAAATCGGATATCTTGAATTTATATTTTATATGAAATGGCTCTTCAGGATTATCTATATTTGGGAATTCTGCCTTTTCTAATACAGGCTCTCCAAAGGAGTTTGCCAGACCTTTTTCAATATATTTACCCCATAGATTTTTTTCTATGCCCTCAAGAAAAACAAGTCGAAATAAAGCGGATAAATTGCCCGGATAGGTTTCCTCTGCCAAACAATCAGATTTTTCGTTAATATCTCTATTAATATTTATAACTAGACTTGTTTCTGCGCCATTAGCTGAAAGATCCAAAGGAGGAGTTTTGCATATCTGATAATTAGTTGTATTAAAAACAAGTGCGTCTCCATTTGTTAAACTCGAAGAAATTTCGCCAAACTTAAGATATTTGTTGCTTATGTCAAGCCAAACATTGTTCCCCTGAAGATTAAGTTTTACAAGCGGTGTTGAAAAAGCGCCATAATAGGGTGTAGCCATTTTTGCAAATGTATTGGGTCTTACAAGAACATAAGTTGCATCCAGCTCTGCTATATCTAACATTACTTTTAGCAAAATAGCTTTATTTCCGCTTTTTTCTGCTAACGTAGATGTTGCAGGTTCAAACTTAGCGCTGTTATGTTTAATAGTCCTGTTTATATAGTAGTATATTGCCTCTGCCTTTTCATGAGGGGTGTTACAATCCTTTATAATTTCATAAGTTGTGTCTTTAAGTATAGATGTAACAACAGATGTTCCCATAATTAAACTTCTGTAGAGATCACTCACTTTATCCAATTTCATAGAAGCCGTTATAATAATATTTGGTAATACATCTTCTTTTGGAGGCATCATAACTTCTTCTGTAACACCCGGAATGTTATAGCATTCAAACTGAACAAGTTTTTTATTGCCTTCCAAGTTTTTTTCTTCCTTTACTACATTCTTCCCTAAATTTCTAGATATATATGACACATTAATGTCTGAGGGGAATATTACAGTATAGCGAGACCAGAGGAGAGCTTCATTAAATACCTGAAAATAAAACGGAGACAGCCTAAAATAACCTTTAGCAATATTATATAATTTATGTTCGACTGTATATTTATATTCTACCACTGCGCCATCCTCTAACCCGTGAAGCGAGTAAGCATTCTTCCCCTCTATTTTTACAGGTTCCAGTATTGTTCCGTCTTTAAGGAATACTCTTAATTCTTCCAGGTTCCCAGGGATATAAATTTCACCATATTTTTCTATCCCTATTTCACTGAGGATTTTAACTACCCTATGTACCGTTTCTTTATAGCTGCCGTCTGTATTAAGAATTATAACCTTCCCATTATATAAGGCAGCAGTGTAGGCCTTGGGAAGTTCGCTTGGATCTTTATTGTCTGAAATTAATTTTAGTGTATTAAATTTCTTTGGAGTATAGGGTGCTGTACTTGCTTTTATTTCATCTAACAGGTTTCTGAGTTCATAATCACGTGGATTAAGCTTTAAGGCAGATTCCCATGCTTCTATTGCACCATTAGTCATACGCTCAGCATAGAGGAGGTTCCCCAATAGTTTATAGCACATACTGTATGTTGGTATAATGTCCAGAATGTCTTTATATTGTTTGTATGCGCCTCTCTGGTCTCCCAATTTAGAATATAATCTACCCAATTCCAGCCGTAGATCTGTTCTCAATGGATTAGCTTTTATACTGGCATTATACTGTGCTACTGTCTGATCATATTTGCCTTGCCTGACTAATAAAGAGACAGGTATATTACCGATTTTTTTATAGATCCTTTCCGCTTTATTAAACTGGGTTCTGTCAGTGTATAACTTTGCTTTAAGTACTAAGGCATCTTTTAGCTCCGGATTGATTTTTAAAGCAAAATCAATGGATTTTGTGGCTTCTAAATTCCATCCTCTCTCTCTGTAAACTCTTCCAAGATCAACATAGCCAGGAGCAAACTCAGAATTTATTTTTATTATATGTCTAAATTTCTCTATTGCTTCTTCATATAACTTGTTTCTCTCAAAATATAGGCCCAAGGCTCCTAAAGCAGGTACATACTGGCTGTCATATTCAACAGTTTTATTGTAAAAATCCTTTGCCTTATTTTCTCTTTCTATTTTTGGGAGAAATCCGGCTTGTTCGTACATCTTGCCTATTGCATATAAAAATCCTGAAAACTTAGGTTGAAGTTCTATAGCCAGCTTTAAATATTTTATTCCATTATCCTGTAGTCCATGGGAATAAAGGAGTGTGCCAGTATAGTAGTAATTCAGTGCTTTATTATCTAAATATTCAGTGTCATTAAAGCGAAGGGGAAGGAGAAGGGGAAACAATCCAATTTTAGATTGCTGTGTTGTCCCGAACACTTTCGGGACAACACGCAATGATGCGGTTGATAAGTTATCCATAAACTTCAGGTTTGTGCAGGTTCTTTCTTTCTGGTCAGTTACTCTTAACTTAAGTGTCCAGCTGCCTAATTCTGCCTCACAAACAGACTTGATAAGCAGAGAATTCCATCCTTCTTCCAGAGAAGCAGGAAATGAATTAGTTAGAGGATAGAAATTCTTATATCGATCACATACAGAGACACATTGATAGTTGACCCATGCTTTCCAAGTACATGGTGTTTGGAGATTCAAGACCACATCCTGCTTAAAAGGAGAATATATAAACGTCAGCGCATAAGTGCATCCAACATTTGGCTCAACTATCTGTTTAAAATCAACTAAGCCATTTCTGAAGATGCCATCAAAACGTCTCCAGCGAATCTCTCCTGTATATCCCTGATAACTGGTATTGAATTTGATCTCTTGTTCTGGCGGAAATTCCTCATAGAAACATGAGCGCCCAAATCTGCCAAAAGGGCCTATTACTGCCCATTCAGTTACATATCCAAAAGAATCATATATTTTTTCAGCCTTTTTTAGCTGATGAGTGAGGTCATAGAATTTTACCAGAACTTGTTTTATGAGAAACTTGTTTCGCTGGTTGCTTATTCCTTTTTTTAATGCCTTTTCAAGAATCTTAATAGTTCTTTTATAATCCTTGAACTTATTAAACTTGTTAGATGAGTTCAACATGCTTTGCAATATAACCGCGCTTCTTGCAGAATCAGTATCCTCCTTTAATATTTTCAGCCAGCTATTCAGCATCTCGTCATATTTACCTCTGGCTTCATAGGCAAAAGCCATCCCCTCATATGCAGACACTGCATTTTTATTCTGGCCAATGTCTTTAGAGAAATATTCAATGGCTTCGTCATACCTGTTCTGATAAAGAGCCTTCCAGCCTCGAGACAAAGAATCAGCAGCTGCATTTGCACCTGTTAATAAGCATATAAGTATTACTAGAGCGAAATTTTTAAATAATCTCATTATTCAGCCACGGGTATCTTTTTAATTATTATTTCCTTATTTTCGTTCTTATCTACGTCTGCAGCAAATTTGCGAAATTCTGAATACTCTTCAGGCGAAACTCTTGAGACATCTAACTGAAGCTTTATTTTAACTATAATCTTATCAGGTAATTTACCATATACCATTGATAGAGAGCCGAATTTGCTTTTCAGCTCAACATCTTGAGGTAAGTGAATTGCTTCATAACCTTGTGGGAGTAAGAATTCAGTTGTTTTGTTATCCATAAATGGATACGAAAGTAAGAGATCATGTTTTCGTATACTACTTGAAGCATACCTTTGAGTAAGTTTATGCCCGAACATAACCGGATTAAATGAAAAGCCTTCGGAAACAGGTTTTAAGAACTTTGGCACACTGACAGCATAATTGTATTTTATAGGGGTATCCAGTCCTGATAAATCAGGGAAATGGATATTTATTACTTGCACACCTTCAAATATGGTGTTTAATAATTTTTCAAACTCCTCATTTTGCTTTGAAGGTATTTGGAAGAAGTATCTAATTCCGGGACAGAAAGCTCCGCTAACTATTTCTGTTCCGCCAATGTATGCGCTGCCATCGTTTTTTAATAATACATTTTTATCTGAGATGCGGTTATTATGAATGCCTGCACTAACAGGTATTTCAGATAATATGCCCTTTCTCCGCTTCAGGTCTACTACAAACACGCGAGTACCTTGATCCATCCATGGTATTTCATTGATACTGCTATATTCAGCAGTGCCATCCAGCCAGAGCTCTTTTCCACCCTTAAGTCTGATATGACATATTGCGTGATTAAATAGGCCAAGAGAGGCTTGGGAGAAATCAAACCTGCCCAGGGATATTGTTCTTACAAGTACAATTTCTGAAGGAATCCCAGCTTCTTTAAGCATTGTCATAATCAGTAGAGCTTTATCCTTGCAGTCACCGAATTTCCTGCTAAATACCTGGTATGCTTTATATGGCTTATAACCATGTATGCCGAACTCCAGAGCTACGTATCTAATTTTCTTAACAACATAATTATATATAGCTCCAATCTTATCAATTTCTGTATTCTTATTTTCTGTTAATGAAGCTACTATCTTTTTTATTTCAGGAGATGATTCCATCTGGTCCCTTGTAAGATCAGCGTACCACCTGGCTGTATCTGTCCAATCCTTAAATGTAGATATAAGCAGATACGGAGTAATCTCTTGGTAAGGAGGCATACTCAACTCTCTGTCTATTTTTTCAATATTTCTTTTCTCCCAAATATAGCTGATAGTCTCTGCATGTTTATCATAAATTTTTTGGGGAATGATATGGAGCTTTGGGCTATAAAAATAAAATTTGCGGCGTTTTGGAGCAATGAGAATGTATTTAGAAAAAATTATAGGATTTGTGTCTTTAAACAAAAACATATTTCCAAAGTAATCACCATATATATTGCCCCCTATATCGTTGACCTTGTATTCAAAATCAACAATATCCCCTTTTTCAAGAGAACTAAACTTAATGGTTTTTCTTCTGTAATCATAGTATGTTCTGTACTCTGGGCTGGATGTGGACGCGTCAGAGAATTTATAATAATCTCTTATTGTTCCATCTTTTTTTATAATGCATGCTTTTTTAATAATAACTTCCTGATCTCCGGGAACATAATATATGTTGAGATGGCTAAAATCCTTTACCCCTTTATCTGTAAGAACTTTAATGACTTGATGTACATATTCAGACGAAGTGCCATCCATATATACCCGTGAGATTGCTTTATCAAGCAGATAAACAGCTTCGCTATCAGTCTGTTTTAGGTTATTTGCAGAATTGATTATTGCTGCTATGTTCTCTGTAAAATTCTCTTCATACGCTTCTTTCTTTGGACTCAAAAATTCAGCGTATTTTCTGAGCCATGTATAGTCAGGCTTTATTTTCAACGCCTCATTGACAAACCCCTCAAACTTTTCGTAATTACCAATGCGTCGATGCAGAAGTCCTAAACTTGAAAGTATTTCATAGTTCTCTGGGCAGATTATAATTGCTTGATTACATACCTTAATAGCTTTATGAAATTGGTATCTGTTGGCATATATTTTTGCCCTCTGCAGAGGGATATTAGTATCGTACGGGTTCAAGGTTGCCATTTCACAGAGCCTATTCAAGGCTTCTGAATCCTTGCTCATATTTAGTAAAATTTTAATAATTTTCTCTCTTGCATAATTATCCATAAAATCTATCTCTGAAAGCTTTCGGAGTTGTGCTAAGGTTTCTTCCTGTGAACGATGATGCTCATAATAGCAAATTATACTATTCTGTGTTTCTTTCTTATATGTAGGAGCATCTTTTATCCCCTCAAGCAAAGGAGGAATAAGCGGAGTTAAACCCTGTTTTGAGTAAATAGAGATTTTTAGACAAGTTGCCGGGAAAAATGATGGATTAATATCAAGACATTTATTAACTATATCCAGGGCTTTTGTCAGGTTATCAGCATTTAAGTAATATTTTGCCAGTTGATAAAAGGCTATTGTAAAATTAGGATCTAATTTAATAGTTTTCTCTAACAGTTCCCTTCTTTTGTTTGGTTGATGCGCAAGATTTGCTCCAAGATAGCTATAGAAAGGATTATCAGGATTTAGCTGAATCGCTTTTGTTATACATAGAAAATCCTTATGTTTGGTTTCATCATACGGCATGCTTTTATTGAGAAGATATGCTAAATAATAATAGAGTTGCGCATTACCCGCGTCGGTTTTGATGCTTTCTTCAAGACGGGATATGTTTCCTGAACTGGTGTCAGTATCTTCCACAGGAACATGTTCTGCTATCTTTGCAGGTAAATTTGCGCGAACCTTTAGTCTTGATATACGGTTGCCGTCTGGAGATGTTATCCTGAAGAGCAATTCCCACTTCTCCTGCTTTTGACAGAGCTTAATCAGGATTTTGTTCCATCCTTTGTTAAGAATGACTCTTGCATGACTCTGATCAAATCGTGCAGCATGGTAATTATTATCACTAAAAACCAAGCTGTTATTTAGCCATATCTTAATTGCATCATCATGCCCTATTCTAAATGCGACTTCTCTTTTCTTATTTGATTTAACAAATGTTAGTAAATAACTACAGGTATTTTTATTTGGTCTGAAAATAGCTCCAAGGTCAGTGAATCCCAATGGAGATTCAATATTTATATGTCTCCATTTTACTTTTCTATCCTTACCCTGATATTCAGAAGAAATTTTTATTTCCGTCTCAGGCGGGTATTCTTTGTCAAAACCTGTTTTCCCATCATTGTCAAATGGACCTATTACAAACCAGTTTTGAATAAAACCAAGTTTTGCGCACAAGCTCTTTGCCGCCTCAATTTTCCCATCTTCAAGGCATAGCTGCAGCATAAACCATTTAGCAAGAGATTTTAGTGATGGGTTAGATTTCCTTCCTTTTCTTATATATTTACAGATTTTTAAGACGTTTGTTTTATTACTGATGCTGAAACGCATATCAAAAATTCTTCTTAGATATACCTCCTGCTGTACACTATCAGAAGTATTCCTAATCAGTTTTTCGTAAGATATAAACGCCTTGTCGCAATTTCCCTTTGCCTCCTCAGATAGTCCCGAGTTTTCTAATCTGCTGATATCATCTATATTTGGAGTTGTATAACCTGCAATAGAGAGGGAAAGTATAGAAATAGCAATAAGAATAAAAAAGAAAAATTTTGAATTAATCTTCATACGATACATACTTGTAGTATAAACATCCTTCACAAATCCCTCATTAATATAACATCTTGCGGCTTTACAAGCAATAATTTAAAATTAAGAAATTTCCCATTTTTTGTTGATTTTTTGAGCAATCCTTAGTACAGTGGCATTAAAGTAACAGTAAAGATTCAATAATTAAGGTTATAAATAATTATGGAAAATATTTTAATTAATCAATCGGTGGCTATACTATGCGATGGGAACAATATTGAACGGAGTATCCATGAACTCTCTAAAACAAAAAACGCAATGATCAATTTTGATAAGTTGATTCCGAAATTGCTAAATAATAGAGGATTAAACAGGCTAATTTATTTTAGGGAAGGTAGGTCCATATCTTCAAAATTCGCTGATAGATTACATGAAAACTATTATGGTTCTGTTATTCCGTGTCATAAATCTGCCGATATTCCACTTTCTATCAAAGCAACGCAACTCGCTTCAAAGGTTGACACCATTATCATTATGTCAGGAGATTCGGATTTTGTGGATTTGGTTTTGCATCTGAAAGGGGAAGGGGTAAGGGTAGAAATTGCTGCGGTAAGAGAAACAACTGCCAAAATATTAATTGATGAAGCAGACTATTTTCATGAAATAATAAAAGAAGATTGGTTTGTATATAAAGCACCAAGAAAGATAAATGTGGAAAGAAGTTTATAATAACTCGTCACTCAACTCTGCCGTTAGAATGTAGAAAAGGATGAAACAGATATTATTTCATTGGCAGTTTTGGGCATTGCTGTCAGCCTTTTTCGCTTCACTGACTGCTATCTTTGCGAAAATCGGAATAAGAAATATCAATTCTGATTTCGCAGTGTTTATCAGAACAATCATTATCTTAATTTTTACCACGATGTTTCTTCTTGTTACTAAGCAGTTTCAATCTATTAGAGCAGTCACCTCTAAAAATGTGGTCTTTCTTGTATTATCAGGTGCGGCATTACTTTAATTGGAGTTGGAGCAGTACTCGTTGGTATCAGATAAGTTACAGCCTAACCAATTGAAAATTGGTTTTCATAAAATATACCTTGTAACGTCGATATCCTCCACAAATCCTTCCATTTTTTTCTTTACATATGCTGCATTTATAGATATTTTTTTTCCGCTCTCCTCAGGCGCATTGAAGGATATATCCTCCAGCATTTTTTCCACAACAGTGTAAAGGCGTCTAGCTCCTATATTCTCTGTTTCCTGATTTATCTTAAATGCTATAGAGGCAATTTCACGAACAGCATCTTTTGTAAACTCAATCTTAACATTTTCTGTTTCCAGAAGCGCTATGTATTGTTTAATCAATGCGTTGCGGGGTTGTGTGAGTATTTTCTCAAAATCACCTTCGCTTAAACTTGAGAGTTCAACTCTTATCGGAAATCTTCCCTGCAGTTCAGGGATAAGGTCTGAGGGTTTACTCACATGAAAGGCGCCAGCCGCTATAAATAGAATATGGTCTGTCTTTACCATTCCATATTTTGTTGCAACAGTTGTTCCTTCCACAATAGGCAGTATATCTCTCTGTACTCCCTCCCTTGACACATCAGGGCCGGATTGCGACTTAGTGCCTGCAATCTTATCAAGCTCATCGATAAATACTATGCCGGCATTTTCTACTTTGGATATAGCAGTACGAATAATCTCATCCATGTCAAGCAGTTTTGCCGCTTCTTCCTGAGTGAGGATACGTCTTGCTTCCTTAATAGTTGCTTTTCTTTTCTTGCTCTGTTTTGGCATCATTTTAGAAAACATGTCATTAAAATTTATTCCCATTTCTTCTATGCCGGAGCTTGAGAAGATTTCAACCATTGGCATTATGTGATTTTTCGTCTCGAGTTCAACCATTCTATTATCAAGCTTGCCGTCAGTAAGTCTCATTTTTAACTTTTCCCGCGTTCTTTTAATTTGAGCTTCCTTTTCCTTATCGTTAGTTTTGCTTTTTGCAGGAGGCAGGAGCAGATCTAACAGTCTTTCCTCTGCAAGCTCAGAAGCATTGATCTCAACGCGGCGGCTCTCAGCATCTCTTATCATCTTTACTGCAAGATCAGTCAGATCCCTTATCATAGATTCTACGTCTCTACCAACATAGCCAATTTCTGTATATTTTGACGCCTCAACCTTAAGGAATGGCACCTGAGCCAATCGCGCAAGGCGTCTGGCAATTTCTGTTTTCCCTATGCCTGTTGGTCCGATCATAATAATATTCTTTGGAGCAACTTCATCGCGCAATTCTAAAGGTAGTTTTTGTCTGCGCCATCTGTTTCTCAAAGCTATAGCAACAGACTTCTTTGCATTGTTTTGTCCGATAATATATTTATCAAGTTCTTTTACAACTTGTTTTGGTGTTAATGCATCCATTAGAATTTCCTCCCTAGAGTTTCTCTACAACTATCTGATCGTTCGTATATATGCATATTGAAGATGCTATTAAAATGGCTTCCTTAACGATTTCTGCTGCTGAGAGGTCTGAATATTTTATTAGCGCTTTAGCTGCAGCAAGCGCATAAGGACCTCCTGAACCTATGGCTAATACTCCGTCACTTGGCTCAATAACATCTCCCGTTCCAGATATAAGAAGTGAATAATCCTTATTGACAACAGCGAGCAAAGACTCTAGCCGCCTTAGAACTCTATCTGTGCGCCAGTCTTTTGCAAGCTCAATTGCAGCCCGCTGAAGGTTGCCGTTATATTCCTCAAGCTTTTTCTCAAACCTTTCAAACAGGGTAAAAGCATCTGCCGTTGCTCCTGCAAAACCAACCAGCACTTGATCGTTATACAATCTGCGTAGTTTTTTTGCATTCTGCTTCATAATAGTTTCGCCCTGTGTAACCTGCCCATCACCACCTATAGCTACCTTTCCCTTATGCCTTACAGTAAGGATTGTAGTTGAGCGTGTCATTTTTCTTCCTCCCTGAACTAGTTTTTAAATCCCAAAAAAATCTCCATTAATATAACATCTTGTATCTTTGCAAGCAATGAATTAAAAATCAAAAAATATCAAAATATTTGTGTTACAATGCTATTTTAATTTAGGGGTGAAAATTAGATAATGATGCTATTTAGAAAACTGGGAATTATTGAGCCTATCTTAAAGGCTCTCAAAGAGGAAAGGTATACTGAGCCTACATCAATACAAGTTAAAGCTATTCCACTCATTCTAAAAAGAAATGATGTATTAGGCAGTGCTCAAACCGGGACAGGTAAAACAGCGGCTTTTGCTATTCCAATCCTGCAGCACCTCTTTCTTGCCCGTCAGCATAATAACATCCCGCGCAAAATTAAGTCGCTCATCGTAACTCCCACACGCGAATTGGCGATTCAGATCGCAGAGAGCTTTACTACGTATGGAAAATTCACTGGGATCAAAAACACAGTCGTTTTCGGTGGCGTGAAGCAAAATGCACAAACGAATGCCCTTCGCAAAGGTGTCGATATTCTCGTTGCAACGCCTGGAAGGCTTTTGGACTTAATAAATCAGGGCTTCATCAGATTAAATGACGTCGAATACTTCGTGCTGGACGAAGCTGACCGGATGCTCGACATGGGGTTTATCAATGACATTCGAAAGATCATAGCCAAATTACCAACGAAACGGCAGTCTTTGTTTTTTTCAGCGACAATGCCGAATAATATTGTAGAACTTTCGAGGAAAATTTTGAGAAATCCTATGAAAGTTGATGTAAGTCCCATTTCCTCTACTGCTGAAACTATAAAGCAATATCTGTATTATACCAATAGATCAAGTAAGAAAGATTTGCTGCGTCATATACTTCAGTATCAAAAGATAGATCAGGTATTATTGTTTTCCAGAACAAAACGTGGTGCTGACAAAATAGATCGTGACCTTAAAAAATATAAGATTAAATCAGCAGCTATACATGGTGACAAAGAGCAAAATCAAAGGCAAAAAGTCCTGGCGCAATTTAAAGCCGGAGAAATTAGGGTGTTGGTGGCAACAGATATTGCCGCAAGAGGTATTGACATTGACAAACTAAAATATGTCATCAATTATGATATACCAAATGTAGCCGAAACATACGTCCACAGGATAGGTAGATCCGGTAGAGCAGGGGAAGAAGGTAATGCTATATCCCTTTGCGAACCTGAAGAAAATGCTTATATAAAAGATATCGAAAAATTGATAAACCAGAAAATAGAACTTGTCAAAGAAAACCCTTATCCTCAAACAGAAAAGCCAATGACAGGAAACGAAAAGAAGGAATGGGACAAAGAGAAACAACAAAGAAGACAAGAATATTTTACTGCGAAGAATAAAAAACAAAATAGAACAAACTCATCAAGGTTTTCCAGATAATGTTTAAAAATCAATATGACATTATCATTATCGGCGCAGGGCCGGCAGGTTTAATTGCGGCTATTGAGAGCTATAACTCCTCCGCGAAGATATTAATTCTTGAAAAAATGCATACACCTGCGCTGAAACTAAAAATTTCAGGAAAAGGACGATGCAACATTACCAACGATGCTGTATTAGAGGATTTTATTTCGCATTTTGGCAAAAACGGAAGGTTCCTGAAGTTTGCTTTCGCGAATTTTTTTAATACAGACCTTATTAAATACTTTGAAAAGCTGGGTGTTCAGTTTAAGCTTGAACGAGGAGGGCGTTACTTTCCGGAAAATGATGATGCAGGGGATATTGCAAACGCTTTGCTCAACAAAGTAAAATCACTGAATATTCCCATTTCTACTAATTCAGAAGTAATTAGTATTACGAAATTATCTGATAATAGTTTTGTTATTGCAGTTAATAAGAGAAATCCTGCAGGCAATAAAAACGCTCAACGCATTCAAATAAAAACAGATAAAGTTGTGCTTGCAACCGGAGGAAAATCATATCCCAGAACTGGTTCGACTGGAGCAGGATTTAAGCTAGCATCTCAGCTTGGACATACAATTACACCTATTTCTCCATCTCTTGTACCTGTTGAAACTAGAGGCGGTATTGCAAAAAAGCTTCAGGGATTAAGCTTAAAAAACGCAAAAGCGCAAGTATGGTGCGGAAACAAAAAGGTTGATGAACGGTTTGGTGAAATGTTGTTTACTGATTTTGGTCTTTCCGGTCCGATAATTCTCTCCTTAAGCAAAACCATTGTAAAGCTTGTTGATGATAAGCAAAAGGTATTTATCTCCATAGATTTAAAACCTGCACTTAATCACAAAACGATTGACCAGAGAATAATAAGAGAAATAACTGAGCACAGCAAACAAGGTTTTAAGCATTTACTAAAAAAACTGCTGCCAGAGAAACTAGTTCCGGTATTTATCGAGAAATTAAAGATTCCAGAGGAAAAGCAACTGAGCCAGATTAATTCTAAAGAACGTAAAGAACTTAGGATGCTGCTGAAAGAGTTCCAATTTGAAGTGACAGGTTACAGGTCATTTAATCACGCCATTGTAACATCCGGCGGAATCTGCATAAAAGAGATCAATTCCCAAACAATGGAATCGAAACTTGTTAAAGGCCTATATTTTGCGGGTGAAATTATTGACATTGATGCTGACACAGGAGGATTTAATCTGCAAGCCGCTTTTTCAACTGGATGGATTGCAGGCAGAGCTAACAGGGTTCATGCTCTTGGGTGAGCTTTTTTATACGTTCTTTTCAGTTTTTCAGGTGTAAGATGAGTGTATATTTGTGTTGTTGATAAACTTACATGGCCAAGCAGTTCCTGCACGGATCTGAGATCAGCACCAGCATCCAAAAGATGTGTTGCAAAGCTGTGCCTGAAAGTATGCGGAGTGATTCCTAACGTTTTTGGAATTCCTACAATGTGCTTATGTACAATTCTCTCAACACTTCTTGAAGTAAGCCTGCCTCCCCATTTATCAAGAAATAATGCTTGTCTGTCCTCAGTTATGCCGATATTTTTATTATTGAATAATGTGCTTCTAACAGCAGAATATCTGTTTATTACATCCAGAGCTGTATCCCCAATAGGAACAATGCGTTGTTTGTTCCCTTTGCCCTTAACCTTTATAGTTCCGCCGCCAAAATCTATGTCATAGATATTAAGATGCGTAAGTTCTCCAACTCTTATGCCTGTTGAATAGAGTGTTTCGAATATAGCTCTATCTCTTATTCCTAATACATCATTTTCGTCAGGTTTTTCTATTAATTTAATCATATTCTCTACAGTAAGAAATTCCGGCAATTTTTTATCGGTTTTCGGGCTAGAAACAACCAGTGTTGGATTTGCTTTTTGATATCCTTCTCTTACAAGAAACTTAAAAAAAGACCTGATTGTAGCGAGTTTTCTTCCTGTTGATTTATTTGAGCAGCCTTTGTTTTGTAAATGCGCCAGAAATTTCCTTATAGTTCTGTGTGTAATGTTTGCCAATTCTTCTTTATTTGATTTTAAAAATTCTAAGAATTGCTTAATGTCAGATGAGTAAGCTTTAATAGTATATTCTGACACATTGCGCTCAATTTCCAGATATGTAATAAATTCGTTTGCATATGCCTTGATATCCATTTTAATGGGTATATGTCCTGATTTTTATTTTATCGGAATTTTTGATATAAAACACGTCTGCCACTAATGCCTTGGATTCCTTATATCCTATCCATTTTATCCTCATAGAAAACGCGTCAGTCTGCAGATTTTCAGAAGCTAGTCTCCACAACCTCTCTATTTCTATAGTAGCTTTTGAAGAGTTGTTGTTAACTAGCTCTCTGAATATTGAATCAACAAAAATCTCTATAAACCCGATTTTTTTATCAACCCGTATTTCTAGGATATATTCACTACTATCATATAATATGAGCGCAGCTTTCTTATCAACCTGTGTAGCCCCGTGCCATCTTGGTTCACGCGAAGTGACTATACTTGTATCCTCGCTTGTTCGCTCGTGCAAGCCAATAGATATCTGCTTTTTCTCCTTACAAAAAGCTGGATGTGTTTCAAATAAGATTAGCAGAAGCAGTATTATGGTATTTAAATTTTTGATATTAGCCTTTCTTCTAATTTAATTTAAATATTAATGCTACCATGAATAAACCTACAATTCAAATTCAGGAAGCTGTGGCAATATGGTAAACCTGCTTTTTGGTTATTATAAAAAGTTCTTGACTTTAACATTTGTTGTGGTAAAATAATAGCATGATGAAGAAAAAGCAGAAGAATAACTCAAAATCTATTGCTTCTATTGCAGAAGAATGTGGAGTTAGCGTTATGACTGTTAGCCGTGCTCTGCGCGAAAATTCGCCTGTCAAAAAATCCACACGCGATCGAATCCTCCAGGCAGCAGAGAAAATTGGTTATCATCGCAATGTCAAATCAGGCCGCCCGCGTGATATCAAACAAGCGGTTCGACCTGCAGTAGATATAGTCTTTGGTACATTTGGCAGGATACAACCTCTATTTTATTCCAAGCTCCTAACCTCGATTGAAGAAGAGCTTGCCAAACATGGTCATGATTGCCTTATCCGCACATATAATGGCGAATACACCCAGTTTTTATCCCTGCGAGAAAGACTTAGGCAGTCTCTTACTACTGGCACCTTAATAGTGGGATATTTCCCGTTGGAACAGTTAAGAGCAATACTTGAGATTGTTCCACGGGCAATCCTGGTGGATAATACTGGAGATCCTGGTCTGGATTATCCTTATGAATCAGTAGGTTTCGACAATGTTGAGGCAGCGCGGCTTGCAATCCGTCATTTACTGTCCACAGGACGTAAGCAGATTGTACTTATCAAGGGTTTTTCGAATCATTACTTTTCTCGTGAAATTGAGCAAGGATACAGAGAAATACTCAGACAATCCAGCATTGCAGTTGATGAGAGTCTTATTTTAGAGACTGATTTTACCACACAAGCTGCATA
>JAHJDO010000140.1 GCA_018812485.1 bacterium
CCTTCTGTTCTCCTTCGTCATAACTGTCTCCTTTCTATGCCGATAGCATTATTACGGCTATCGGTATAATGGCACAAAAAAACACCGATGTCAACCACATCGGCGAGAAAACTTATTAGCTTAACTTAACACGTATGGGGTCAGGGGGCCTTTGTAGCCGAGATTCTTTAAAGTTCTTACAACCTGCGGGAAATCAATTATACCATCACCCGGAGGAAGATGTTCTTCTTCTATGCCATGATTATCCGAGATATGCACATCGATTATTCTTTTACCGGAGAGTTTGATAACCTCTATAAGGTTTTCTTTAATATTTGAATGGTTGGTATCTACGCAGATAGCCATACTGTTGCTTTTGAAGCTGTCGACAAACTCAATGATTTCGCGCGCAGTTGGATACTTATCCTGACTTTTGGATTAACTTTCATCGTATACCTCCAGTTTTCAGCTTTCTACATGATTTTCTTTTTACCAGCTCAGCCATAACGCTAATAGCTACGGCATTTTCTTCTTTCCCTTCTATGATGTCGGTAAGTCTTGCTGCTGCAAGTTTTCCTATCTCTTCTTTTAGAACTCTCATTGTAGTCAGGGGAGGGTCGCTGTATCTTGCAATCTCTATGTCGTCAAAACCGATTATGCTTATATCATCGGGAATCCTGAGGCCTTTTTCTCTGATAGCTCTCATAGCATTTATGGCAATAATATCATTTCCGGCAAAGATAGCTGTCGGTAACGGGGAAGTGCTTAGTATCTTTTTCATAGCCCGATATCCGCCGTCTGATATAAAATCAACCACTTTAACTATGGATTGGTCGTATTCAAGGCCAAGAGCGTCGATAACCAGCTTATATCCTCTAAACCTGCCTATATGAAGTGATTGGTCTTGTAGCTGTTGAAAAATGATTGCAATTCTGCGGTGTCCAAGTGACGCAAGATATTCAACTGCCATGTAGGCACTGTTTATGTTATCTGTCGAAATAGAATCTATCCCTTTAATAATATGAGTATCGATAATGACCATTGGAATAGTGAGCTTCTTTAATTTAAGGATGTATTTTGGCATTATATGTCCCATTACCAGTAGACCCTTAATTTCTTTCTCTAGGACAGGGCGGGGTATAAGAAGTTTTTTCTGGTCATCTTCACTGACGGAGAAACTTGCCAGATGAGTTCTCTGCTTTTTGAGCTGTCTCTGAATTCCATTGAAAACCTTTACCATAAACGGATCAGAAGGAATCTTTGCAAAAATTGTGCAGAATAAAAATCCGATATTGATAATTTCTTCGTCTCGAGCAGGTTCTGTTACAACTATTCCCTTACCCTGCCATGAAGTCAGCAGGCCTTGTCTGGATAATTTATCAGTGGTTTTTCTGACTGAGTTGTAAGATATTTTATATTTTTTGCTTAGTTCACGTACGGGAAGCAAAAAATCACCTGGCTTTAACAGACCCTTCTGTATCTGTTCCAGTAGATCCCTTTCCAGGCTGTCTGTAACCGAACTGCTTTTGAGTATCACCACTGTATTTTGTCCTTATGAGATAGTCATTATTTAATCAGTATTGAATTACAATCGAATTATAACATAGATAGAATTGATGTCAAGAAAAATCTGTATATTTCAGGAGCATCCACAAAAAGTGGGCATTGAAATTCATAAGTAGCTTTAGTTGAGTAAGATGTGTGAATCAAGAAGTGAAACAATAATTCTTTCAGATTCTTGTTATTATTATAAAAATCGGTATAATAAATCTATCAACTTAATATGCGCCTGTAGCTCAGATGGATAGAGCGCTGGGTTGCGGACCCAAAGGTCGGAGGTTCAAATCCTCTCAGGCGTGCCAGAGTTCAGTAAACAGTCTAGATTTTTAGATCAGGAGAGGTCGCGTAGCCTGGCTTAGCGCGCACGCTTGGAAAGCGTGTAACTCGAAAGGGTTCGAGGGTTCAAATCCCTCCCTCTCCGCCAGTTTATCTCAGCTTCTTTCATTCACGGTGTCTTTTTCCAAGAAGTATAATATCTCGTAGCCCTTCGATGCTTTTAGCATGTAACCAGTCTTTGTCAAAGTTTGCATCTTGGGTAATTTGTGCAATTGCTGATAAAGCGCGCAGATGAAAATTCCTTTCATCACGTGTGCCAACTAATATGAATACAGCATAAACAGGAGTTGACGATTCTATAAAGTTAATGCCAGCTTCACATCTTACTATAACCAGTTCGAATTTGTGCTTGCCGTCAATAATTATATGTGGAATTGCCAATCCTGGCTTTATTACTGTTGTTGAAGTTTTCTCCCGCGCAATTAAAGAATCGAGCACTTGCTTTGCGTCCATGTTTAATCTGCTAGCGAGTTTTTCTGCAATAATTGCGAAGAATTCTTTAAGTGTAGCTTGTTTTGTTATATCAATTACTTTGCATCTTTTTACTAATTCGTCAAATCTGTCTTCTATTATTTTGTCCCGTTCTTTTAGAACTTCGCGTAGCTCAGCTCCTAATGAATCACCTGCAATCTCTTTGGCAGTTATACGCTCAACAATATGTATTAAAGCGGACTTGCGCATGGATATCTTACGAACATAGATTCTATGCCATAGAATACAGGCAAGTATAAAGCTTCCCGTTCCAAGGATAGCTATAGTGCCCATCTCATATATTAGAAACCCATAACAGATGATTCCTGCTATTTGTAACCAGGGATACAATGGCGAGCGGAATGTTGGCTTGTAATTTAGGATTTTGCTTTCACGCATAACAATGCATGCTAGGAACGCAAATATAAATAATACGAGCTGCATGGTGGAGGCTACTTTTACAAGATTTTCAAGATTTAGAAAAAGCATCACTATTATCATGAAAATTCCTGTAAATATTATAGAAAAGTGCGGTGTGTTAAATCGTTTGTTTATATTTGCAAGAAATCCTGGCAGAAGCTGATCACGGCTCATTGCCATAGGAAAACGTGATGCAGCCAGTATACCCGCATTAGCAGTAGTAATAAAAGCAAGTATTGCAGCGATTGCCATAACCAAGCTGCCAATTTTACCAAATATCTTATATCCACCAGTTGATATTGGAGTCAGGGAATGCGCCAGTTCATGCTTGTCAAGCAAGCCCACTGTTACAAAAATTGCTAAACCATAAAGAAGCAGTACAACGCAAAATGCCAGTATCATTCCGTACGGGATGTTCTTTGTTGGATTTTTTACCTCTTCTGCAACACTTGCAACCTTTGTCAATCCACAGAACGATATAAAGACCATACCGGCTGCTGCAAACAGCGCGTGCTTATCAGACAGCATGAAAGGAGTGTATCTATTGACATCAATAAACATTGTTCCGCGAGATATATATAGAATCAATAAACTGATAAGTAGAATTACAAAGAAAACCTGAAACCTTCCTGTGAATTTAACGCTTGTCAGGTTGAGAATTATAAAAAAAACACAGAATCCTATAGAAATGAGTTTAATCTGCCAATCTGTGATATTTGGATTGATCAATGTTGCAAATACACCAATGCCAACTAATGAGAACGCGCTTTTAAGACTGAGTGAAAACCAACTGGCGAATCCACCCATTGTGCCTGCCGCTGAGCCCATGCTTCGCTCAATAAAGAAGTAATCGCCGCCGGCTTTAGGCATAGCTGTAGTCAGCTCAGCCTCAGAAAATAACGCGGGTAGAATGAGTATGCCTGCCAGGATATAGACAAGGATCACAGCCGGACCAACTTTAGCATAGATCAGTCCAGGAAGGATAAACAGTCCTGAACTAATCATTGCACCAGCAGCAATGCAAAATACATCAATACCACCAAGCTGACGGACCAATCTATTATACATAATCCATTTCTTTTAGATTAACATTATTTACACCATATTATACTGCTAAATTTCATAATTGCGAGAACTTTTAGAAAAACGCAAGATATTACAAATTAAGGCAATATAATTTGAGAAATATAGTTTATGTTAAAGATATACTCCCTCAAAAAGGAGTATTAACTATGATGACAGATTTAAAAATTGCACAAGCTGCAAAACTTAAACCAATTCAGGAGATTGCCAAAAATATTGGTCTAAAAGATGATGAACTAGAATTGTATGGTAAGTACAAGGCAAAAATTATTCTTGAAGTCCAAGACAGGTTACATACACAATCAAATGGCAAGTATATTGATGTAACAGCCATTACTCCTACTCCTCTTGGTGAAGGGAAAACAGTTACAACTATTGGCCTGAGTATGGCACTCAACAGAATAGGCAAAAAGACAATTACTGCAATAAGACAGCCTTCAATGGGTCCCACATTTGGAATTAAAGGTGGCGCAGCAGGCGGAGGATATTCACAAGTTATACCTATGGAGGATTTCAATCTTCATCTTACAGGAGATATACACGCTGTAGGAGTAGCTCATAACCTTCTTGCAGCATTTATTGACAACTCTCTTCAGAAAAAGAATCCATTAAATATAGATCCATTTAGTATCACATGGCGCCGTGTTGTTGATATCAGCGATAGAGCTCTGAGAAATATTGTAATAGGTCTGGGCGGCAAGATAGATGGAGTTCCTAGAGAAACCGGTTTTGATATAACTGTAGCTTCAGAAGTTATGGCAATCCTTGCTTTAACAACAGGCTTAAAAGATTTAAGAAAAAGGTTGGGCAAAATAGTAATTGGTTACACAAGAGATGAGGAGCCTGTAACAGCGGAAGATCTTAAATGCGCAGGCGCAATGACTGTTCTGATGAAGGACGCGATAAAGCCAACTTTAATGCAGACATTAGAGAATACGCCTGTGTTTGTGCATGCAGGCCCATTTGCAAATATTGCACACGGCAATAGTTCTATACTGGCTGACAAAATAGGATTAAAACTTGCTGATTATGTAGTAACAGAGAGTGGATTTGGAGCAGATTGCGGAGCAGAAAAATTTCTTAACATCAAATGCCGTTATAGTAAACTAATTCCCGATGCGGCTGTAATAGTATGTACTGTCAGGGCACTTAAGATGCACAGCGGTGATTTTACGGTCGTTGCAGGAAAGCCGCTTGATGAGGGATTAATCAAAGAAAATCTGGATGCTATTGAGCGTGGAGCTTGTAATTTAGAGAAACATATTGAAAATATAAAATTGTTTGGAATCCCTGTAGTAGTTGCTGTAAATAGATTCACTACTGATACAGATAAAGAAATAGAGTTAATAAGAGGAATAGCTAAAGGGGCTGGCGCAGAAGATGCAGTTGAAAGTACTGTATGGGCTGAAGGAGGTAAGGGAGGAGAAGAACTTGCAAAGAAGGTTGTTGAAGTTGCAGAGAAACCCAGTAATTTTAAATTTCTATATGATTTAGAACAATCAATAGAAGAGAAGATGACTATCATTGCAAAAAAGATTTATGGAGCTGATGGGATAGATATTTCTCCTGTGGTTAGAAAGAAGATCCGTATGTATGAAAAAAATGGGCTTGATAAACTACCTATCTGTATGGCAAAGACACATCTTTCACTTTCTCATGATCCAAAATTAAAAGGAAGACCAAAAGGTTTCACAGTTCCAATAAAAGACATTAGGCTATCTGCAGGAGCAGGTTTTCTTTACCCTCTACTTGGAGACATGAGAACAATGCCAGGACTTCCGACTACCCCTGCTGGTACAAAGATAGATATTGATAGTACAGGCAAAACTGTTGGGTTGTTTTAATAATTTAAAAAAAAGGACTTGTATTTTTTTTAAACTTAATTAGAATTAGATAAGCGTTTGAAAAATTAACTTTGGAAGGAGGTGTAGAAGTATGTGGAGTTTAATTGGGGGAATAGCTGCTATAGTCCTTGG
The DNA here is from genome assembly GCA_018812485.1 of bacterium. NCBI lineage: Bacteria > bacterium. The sequence goes on from JAHJDO010000140.1 coordinate 5,826, forward strand.
AGCTCTGGGATTAAAAATATGGTGGTTGCTTTTTCTGAAAGGGCTTGCTGCTACTGTTCCGGCAATGTTGGTTCTTGGCGGTATAGCTGCCGTTGCTGCTGGCATCAGTTCTATTAAAGATGATATTGCGGCTAAAAAGGAAAAGGAGGAAGAGAAGGAAAAGCCAGCTGCTGAGGAAGTAAAACCAGAGGAGAAAAAGGAAGAAGAGAAAAGCGAATAAAAAATTTTATATAGTTAAAGGGACAGAGTAAGCCACAGGACATGTGATTTATCTGTCCCTTTTATTGATTGATGAAGATGAGGAGTAAAAGAGAATGTCTAAATGTTTGAGGCTGATTTTTTTGTCATTGTTTCTTATAGCTATTGAATTCGCATCAGGAGATTGCTATGCGCAAAACGAAGAAGAGAGCGAGCCGTCTCAGGCTTTTTCTCTTCAGAATACTTTTGCTGATGTAGCTGAGAAGGTAAAACCTGCAGTTGTACAGATAACTACTGAGAAAATTACAACACATACCTCAAGGTATTGGAATCCATTTGAAGATTTCTTCAGATCGCCGTCTGATGATTTTTTTGGAAGACGACAGCAGCAAAGACAGCCTCAAAAACAGTACAAGCATAAACAACAGGGACTTGGCTCAGGTTTTATATTCAGGGATGATGGATACATATTAACAAATAATCATGTGATAAAAGATGTTGATAGCATAAAGGTTAAATTGCCAAAAATAGACAAAGAATACAAAGCTGAACTTGTTGGAAGTGACTCAAAAACTGATATTGCCATAATAAAAATAATAACGGATAAGAAGCTCATTTCCCTTAAACTTGGAGATTCAGAGAAAATCAGAGTTGGGGAATGGGCAATTGCAGTGGGCAACCCTTTTGGTCTCGAGCAGACTGTTACAATTGGCGTAGTTAGTGCTAAAGGTAGACACGGTTTTGGGATTACACAATATGAAGATTTTATACAAACCGATGCTTCAATAAACCAGGGAAATAGCGGAGGTCCCTTACTGAATATAAAGGGAGAAGTTATAGGCATTAATACGTTTATTCTTGCTCCATCCATGTCCCAGGGTATAGGCTTTGCCATACCAATCAATATGGCAAAGGATATAACCAGTCAGCTCATCAAAAAAGGCAAGGTAACAAGAGGATGGTTGGGAGTTATTATACAGCCTGTAACTGATGAAATTATGGATGCTTTTGACCTATCGACTCGGAACGGCGCACTAATCAGCGATTTTACATCTGATGACAGCCCTGCAAAAAAAGCAGGTATAAAGCAGGGAGACGTCATAGTAGAATTTGATGGAAAAAAGATAAAGGATTCCTCAGATTTGCAAAGAATAGTTGCTCATACAGAAATAGGCAGAAAGATACCAATTACAGTTATAAGGGGAGGAAAAGAAAAAGATCTTCACATAATAATAGAAGAAATGCCTGAGGAATTAGGTGAGGCCTCGATCGTCTCTCAACCTGAAGAATCGTGGGTAGGATTAGATGTCCAAAACATCTCAGAAGATATTGCCTCAAGACTTGGAATAAAAGATACTGAAGGCGTTATTGTAACAGATGTTTCTCCCGAAGGTGCAGCAGTAGGTGCTGGAATTAAAATAGGTGATATTATTAGAGAAATAAATGGGCAGAAAATACGTAATTTAGGTGACTATAACACTGCTGTCAATAGCATCAAGGACAAAAGTTCTGCAGTATTTCTTGTAAGACGCGACAAATATTCAACATATGTGATTGTCAAACGTTGATTATTAACAGCTTCTAACAAATCAGCCTAAAATTTTTTATAATTATAATTCATAATGCATCTGCGGAGAATAAGGCAGAGAAAACAAAGGAGGCATAATTATGGCTAACAGAAACTTTTCTATGGATGATTATTTCAACTGCAGGGCAGAAGAACGAATTCCAAAACTTACTTTTAAAGGCAGGACAAGGTCTGACTGGGAAAAATGGCGGAAGTTGTTTTATTCAAAAATGATTGAACTTTGTGGCGAATGGCCTGAACAAGTACCTCTTAAAGTGGATATAATTTACAGTGTTGATGAAGGAGATTTTATCAGGCAGAAAATAGTGATTGATACAGAAAAACATTTCAGTGTTCCTGTATATGTTCTTGTTCCAAAAAATAAGGACAGGGCGAGAAATGGTAAATTACCAGCTATTCTGTGTCTGCACGGCCACGGCAAATTCGGGAAAGAGCCTGTGGCTGGTGTGACCAACAAGCGAAGGCCTGAAATGGAACATGATATAAAATCATGTAATTACAATTACGGCATGCAGATGGCACAGCGAGGATACTTGACAATCTGTCCTGATTCAAGAGTATTCGGGGAATTATCAGATGGTGAAGATTCATATATAGGTCGTGATGACTGTAATGTGCATTTTTTACGCGGTGTTCTAATGGGTATAAATCTGTTGACACTGAATATCTGGGATATGATGAAGTGCATTGATTATCTAGAGACACGCAGAGATGTTGACCCGCAGCGGATTGGTGCTATGGGCCTTTCCTGGGGTGGAACACGCACGACATGGATTTCCGCTCTAGACAAACGCATAAAAGCAGCGGATATTATTTGCTATATTGTCGAATTTAAAACTTTTGCCATAAGAGATGCGAATTTCTGCGGCTCACAGATGCTGCCTCATCTGTATGAATATGGTGATATAGCTGATATTGCCGGACTGATTGCACCGCGGCCGCTCCTGGTTGAAAACGGAACCTATGATCATGGATTTCCAATAGAGTCCTGCATAAAAGCGCACCAGCATTTGAAAAGAATATATCACGCTGCCGGAGCAACTGACAAACTGCACATAGATGTTTTTGCCGGCGGACATGAGTTTCACGGGCCGACTGCATTCAAGTTTTTTGATAAGTATCTATAGAAATCCTGTTCTCTATGATGACCAGGGAGTTTGAGCTGCAGTATTTCTTGTAAGACGCGACAAATATTCAACATATGTAATTGTCAGATGTTGATATTCTTCTGCAATTATTCTTGACATGGCGCGTTGTAATTGATATGTTTCCCCTCGATATGTGTCCTGATTTAGGGTAACTTGCTTAATAGCATAGGAAGAAGTAATGCAAATTGGAGATGTTAAAAAGATAAGAAATATCGGCATTATGGCTCATATTGATGCGGGTAAAACGACAACAACAGAAAGAATGCTGTTCTTTGCAGGCAGAATACATCGCATAGGCGAAGTTCATGACGGGGCTGCTACAAGGGACTGGATGGAACAGGAAAGAGAGAGGGGAATAACAATCACATCTGCAGCCACAACATGTATCTGGCGTAAGCATCATATTAATATCATTGACACTCCAGGGCATGTAGATTTCACTGCAGAGGTAGAAAGAAGTCTAAGGGTTTTAGATGGTGCAGTAGCAATATTTTGCGCAGTTGGCGGTGTAGAGCCGCAAACTGAAACTGTATGGAGGCAGTCGGAAAAATATAAAATTCCCAAGATTGTCTTTATTAATAAAATGGATAGAATTGGAGCAGATTTTTTTGCCGTACTTGAGATGATAGACAAGAAACTTGGAGTTAACTATGTGCCAATTCAGTTGCCTATTGGAAAGGAAGATAATTTTCATGGCATTATAGATATTGTGGAAGAAAAGGCATTTTTCTTCAATCCGGAAGACGCTATGGAAGAGCCGAAAGAACGAGAAATTCCAGAAGACTATGTAAAGATGACGAAGAAATATAGAAATGAGCTAATAGAAAAACTTGCTGACACAGATGACAGTCTCATGAATAAATATATTGAAAATCAGCCCATTACAATAGAGGAAATTAAGAATTCTCTTAACAAAGCAACTGTAAAATCCGATATATTCCCTGTGCTGTGCGGCGCAGCTTTCAAGAATAAGGGAGTCAGGAGACTTATGGAAGCTGTTGTGGATTACCTGCCAAGTCCTGAAGATGCACCGCCTGTAGAAGTTATAGATAGTGATTCGGGAGAAAAGAGCTTGTTCAGTTTCGGAGAAAAAAAGGATTTATTGGGGCTCGCTTTTAAGATTGCTGTTGATCCTCATATTGGAAAACTTATTTATTGTAGAATATATTCGGGTTCAATAAAGCAAGGTGAATATGTTTTCAAGGCGGGGTCATCAAAGAAAGAAAGAATATCCCGTATTGTAAAGATGCACGCTAATAAAAAAGAAGCTGTGAATAGTCTCAGCGCAGGAGATATAGGAGCAATAATCGGGCCAATGAACATTACTACTGGAGATACAATATGTAAACAAAATTCTAATCTTTTTCTCGAGAACATAGAATTTCCAACACCTGTAATTTCAGTGGCAATTGAAGCAAAGAACAAGATTGAGCAAGAGAAACTTTCGGATTCCATAAGAAAATTATCTAATGAGGACCCGACATTTAATTTCTTTTTTAATGAAGAGACATCCCAAACTATTCTTTCTGGCATGGGTGAACTGCATCTTGAGATCCTGGTAGATAGATTAAAGAGGGAGTTTAATGTGTCTGCGAATGTAGGCAAGCCTAAAGTTGCTTTCAAGGAGACAATAACCAATATGCAGGAAGAAAAGTACAAACATCAGAAGCAAACTGGTGGAAGAGGACAATTTGCAGAAGTACACATAGAACTAATTCCTGCAAAGAGAGGCGAAGGGTTTGAATTTATTAATGATATCAAGCAGGGGGCTATTCCAAGAGAATTTGTTCCTGCTGTTGAAAAGGGCTGTATTGAGGCAATGGAAGCAGGAATTTTTGCGGGATATCCTGTAATTGATGTAAAAGTAAGATTATTTGACGGAAGATTTCACGAAGTTGACTCTTCTGAAATAGCTTTTAAGGTAGCCGGGTACTATGCATTCAAAAGTGCGTTTATGAAGGCAGGTCCAAGGCTTGTTGAGCCGATTATGACAGTAGATATATCTACTCCGGAAGAGTATTTTGGTTCAATCACGTCTGATATAACATCAAGAAGAGGTAAGATAATCCTGATAGAAAAAAAGGCTAAGAGCCAGTTAATAAAGGCTGAGGTTCCGCTTATGGAGCTTTTCGGTTACGCTACACAGCTGAGATCACTATCACAGGGACGAGCAACAGAGTCTATGCGGTTTGAAAGATATGACAAAGCTCCTCCGCATGTTGTCAGTAAAATAACAGAAGACAGAGGGTAACGTACTAGATATTTGTAGACAAAGCTTCTCTTGTTCTAAATATTTCTTCAAATGCTCTAACCAGTTTCTTTTTATGTCTATAGTCATGAGCGTATATCCTGCAGAGGTAGACTCTGGAAGGCACAAATTCAAATAGTTCCTTTAACGTTTCTTTCTGGACCTTTCCAGACGCAAGCTCGTATAAGAAAATCTGTTTGTCTCCCATAGCCATGGGATTATCAGGCATTGGGTCAAGGGCAGGAATATCTATGCGAAAATCTATCTTATCAGGAGAGAGGTTTTCCTTTATTTTCGCTTCTAATCTTTCGACATCTGAATAGAAGATATCTGCATAATTTTCTGTATCCTTTAATCTTTCAAATTTCTCATAAACCATTTTCCACTGCCTTTGTCTCATAAGAATCTTCTCCCATTCTCTGCCAAGCCGGCAGATACTTTGATTTGAGCTGTATTTCCATTTATCTACACTCGCAAACAATGACCATTCCGTAAGATATAAATAATCATTGAGATGATTTATAGGATTTTTATTTTCAAAGACTACTTTCATTGTTTCCTGGAATATATCCTTTAAACACAGGTCTATGGACCTTGTAGCTCTGTGGTAATATACAGCAGAATAAAGACTCAATCTGGCATTAACAAAATTGAGCAGCGCTGTCTTCCCAGCTCCATGAAGCGTTAAACCTTTTGATGATATGAATGTATAGTGCAGAATGCGTTCAAGGTCAATAATGCCTCTGGAAAACCCTGTTATATATGAATCCCTTAATACATAGTCAAGATTATCTACAGTATATATTCCACTAAAAAGAGGTAGTAAGAACTTAAGCCACTTTGGGAAAGATGAGTGAGTTCTGTCTTTTTTAGGCTTTTCAATAAGAAAAGATATGTACAAAGGGTCAATAACCTCACCTTTAGCAAAATCTCCGGATGGACTTCTTTTGATCCTCCTTAATAATGAGGCTAGCTTTGCTTTTATTATTGCTTTTGATATTGTCTCATGGGAAACATTAAATTGTTTGAGATAATTGTCATCAAAAAAATGTCCGAATGGTCCATGTCCTATATCATGAAGCAGGCCTGCAAGTCTCATCAGCTCTTCTAGGTAATTACTTGACGGGCAATCCGGACAGACTTTTTTTATTGACGGATATAGATGCAGGGCAAATCTGCCTGCTACATGCATTGTTCCAAGTGAATGCTGAAATCTGCTGTGCTCAGCTGAAGGGAAAACCCAGAAAGCGCTTTGAAGCTGATGTATGCGTCTGAGCCGCTGTACCCACGGGTTATCAATAATATCACGTTCTGTAATCTCTGTCTTATCTTTCTCAGTTGGAGAAGTGAATTTAATGTAGTTATGTATAGGGTCGCTTATTAGATCTATGCCTGAATAAAAAGAATCGTTTTCACCTAACTCTTTTGTTTCCATTACCTGAGCCTCACATTTTATTGATAGTTACTCACCTATTAGTATACAAACATTCCTTTGTGTGTCAATAATATCAGTTCTGATATTATCAGTTCTGGAGATAACAATTCCTAATTTTCATGTGGATTTTTACCCCGTCAGATAAAATAATAGATTGTTTTGTAGTAATAAGTTATAATTAAGTTTCTAACGAGGTTTAAATGAAAAGTAACCTGTCACATTCAACTCCCCGCTTTTTAATGATGGGGGTCTTACTGCTTGTTTGTATTGGGCTGGAATATTATTTCCATATGGTTCGCGGGATAAGCGTAGTTTACACACATCTATTCTATATTCCCATTGTTGTAGCTGCCTTGTGGTGGGGCTTAAAGGGCGGGCTTTCTGTAAGCTTGTTCTTAGGTTTAATACACACGATATCTGATATCCCTGGTATCCACGTAAGTGTTTTGACCAGGGCATTGGCATTTGTTTCCATAGGTTTTGTAATAGGAATAGTGAGTGACAGGCGCAAGCAGACTGAGAAGAAAAAAGAAAGACTTTTGCAGGATATTAATGAGCGTGTAAAAGAACTTGATTGTTTTTATGGTTTTTCCGCCCTTGTCGAAAAAGCTGATATCTCGTTAGAGGGGATATTTCAAGGAATGGTTGAACTACTTCCTACTGCATGGCGATATCCTGATATTACCTGTGCAAAAATAGCTTTTGAAGATAAGGAGTTTAAAACAGAGGGCTTTAAAACGAGTAAATGGAAGCAGTCAGCCGATATTAAGGTGCATGGAGAAAGAGTGGGAATTATAGAAGTCTACTATTTGGAAGAAAAGCCTAAGACGTATGAAGGCCCTTTCTTGAAACAGGAAAGAAAGTTAATAGACTCAATTGCTGAGAGATTAGGGAGAATCACCGAGCGCAGGAAGGCGGAAGAGGAATTAAGAGTCAGCGAGCATAAATATAGAGTGCTCCTTGAGAATCTTCCTCAAAAGATATTCTACAAGGATAGAAATTCGGTTTATGTTTCTTGTAATGAAAACTATGCGCGGGATTTAAAGATTAAACCTGATGCAATTGTCGGAAAGACCGACTTTGAGTTTTATCCTAAAGAGTTAGCGGGAAAATACAAGGCTGACGACGAAAGAATTGTGGAATCGGGAAAAATAGAGGAAATCGAAGAAAAATATATCCAAGAAGGAAAAGAGATGATTGTCCAAACAGTTAAGAAGCCCATTAAAGATGAACAAGGCAATGTCACAGGAATATTGGGCATTTTCCGCGACATCACCGAGCGCAAAAGGATGGAGGAGGAGCTAAGGAAAAACGAAGAGAAGTATAGAGACTTGTGGGAGAACGTAAATGACCTTATTCAGAGCGTTAAACCAGATGGTACGTTTGTATATGTTAACCGTGCCTGGCGAAAAACCCTTGGGTATAGTGAGAAAGAAATCCCATATCTCTCGTTGTTGGATATCATTCATCCCGACAGTCATGCGCACTGTATGGAGATATTCAAGCGTTTGTTAGCTGGAGAAAAGGTTGAATACATTGAAGCTGCGTTCCTGACCAAGGATGGCAATACAATTATGGTCGAGGGAAGCGCAAACTGTCACTTCGTAGATGGCAAGCCTGTTGCTACACGCGCTATTTTCCGCGACATCAGCGAGCACAAGAAGGCGGAGGAGAGGAAGGTGGAATTTCTTTCCAATGTATCCCACGCCTTAAGAACACCCTTGGCTTCGATTAAATCCTTTGTAGAGATTCTCCTAAAGTACAAAGATGTGAATCCGACCGAACAAAGTGAGTTTCTGACTGTAATTAATAATGAGACTGACCGTTTAACTCGCCTGATAAATCAACTTTTAGATTTAGACAAGATAGAACATGGTAAGTTAAAATGGAAATTTATGTCTTGTGATATCTCGAATATAGTTCAGAACGCAATTAGTGAGCTAGAGCCATTGATACAAGAAAAAAATATTGTAGTTAATATGAATCTTCCTTCTCAGGATTTGATTGTTAATGGAGATAAAGATAGATTAAATGAGGTGTTCATAAATCTAATAGGCAATGCAATTAAATTTACTCTTAATAAGAGAGAGATTAGGATAACCGTTAAAAATAAAGGGAAAGTTGTCGAAGTCAGTATAGCTGATACAGGTATAGGAATACCCAAGAATGAGTTGACCAATATCTTTGAAAGGTTCAAGAGATTAGATAACTCCGTTAATAGAAAGCTAACAGGAACAGGTTTGGGCTTATACATATGCAAGCAAATTATAGAGAAGCATGAAGGCAAGATTTGGGCTGAGAGCCAGAAAGGTAAAGGCTCTAAATTTGTCTTTGTCTTACCAAAGTATAAATCTAAGTCAGCTAAAAAGAGAATCAAACCCAAGAGAGGTTCATAGAGTAATAGGAGAGATCTATGGCTAAGAGAACAATCTTAGTAGTTGATGATGATCTTAGTATCATTCAAGCAGTCTCTTTTGTTTTAAAAAAGGAAGGATATATAGTTACTACAGCTGTTGATGGAAAAGAAGCGCTTAAAAAAGCTAAAAAAGAATTGCCTCGGCTAATTATTCTTGATATCATGCTACCGAAAATAAATGGATTTGAGGTCTGTAAACGATTAAAAACTAATGCTCAAACCAGAAAAATTCGCACTATTATGTTGACTGCTAGGAGTGAGGAAAAGGATAAAAGATTGGGTGAGAAATTAGGTGTGAATGCTTATATTACTAAGCCCTTTAATATTAACAAGTTACTTTCAGAGGTAAAAAAGGAGCTGTAGATGGCGAAAAATAAAATCTTAATAGTTGATGATGAGCCAAATATAACTAAGTCGCTTCAGGTTATTCTGCAAAAAGAGGGTTTTATTACCCGAGCTGTTTCTAGTGGTGAAGAAGCGATTGAGGAGGTAAAAAAAGACAGTCCTGATCTCATTCTGCTTGATTTGGTTCTGCCGGGCTTGGGTGGTATAGAGGCTTTAAAATATATCAAGACATTCGAACAAGAAGCAATTATTGTTATTATAACTGCCCATCCCAGCTTTGAATCAGCGGCTGAAGCGATAAGATGCGGCGCTTATGATTATATTATTAAACCTTATGATATTGATGAGGTTCTATTTACAGTAAAGAGAGCTATAGAGAAAAAAGAGTTACAGAGATCAATCGAAAAAATGAAAAAAGCAGCCTTGGTGGGGTACATGGGAGAGGCGATGTCTCATGAGATATTTAATCCTTTATCTATTGTTTCCGGCTCCGTCCAACTTTTAATGAGCAGGATTAAAAAAGGCAAAAAGCTAACTCAAAAAGAATATGAAGATTTCTTTAAAAATATTACTAAAAATATAGAAAGGTGCGTAGAGATTATAAATATTTTCAGGAAGTTCTATGCATCTATAGGCATTGAGATTAATCCTAGAAATTTAGAAGAAACGTTAAGGGAGATATTGGAAGGGAAGATATAGCTATGGACAAAAAGATCGTAACTGAGCGTAAGAAGGCAGAGGAGGCAGTGCACAAAGGTGAAGAACACGTTAGAAATGTTATCGAAAATATTTTTAAATTTGTGCCGGAGGGTTTATTGGTTTTTACAGATAAATTAAATTTATTCAAAAAGAATAAGGCTTTTCAGGATATTATTCAAAACTATTCGGGCAAACTAGATTATACCAAAGAAAAATTAGAGGAAATAATTATTAAAGAGGTAAAAAAAAGAATAATGAACGGTGACCATACAGAAATCAGGATTTCTAAAAAACGAAGATGACCAAGCAAAAAATAGCTAAGATAATCCTTTCTAAGGTATTGGAGATGCCCATAAATAAGTATCTCAAGTATATTAAAAAAACAGCAGAGGGATTAATGGAGTCCTTTTCGCCTCATGGCTCTGATAAAAAAATATATGCCAAAGTAATGATTAAAGAAGATGCTCTATGTTTTGAGGTTTTAGATGAACGTCTGGAGAATATCTATCCCACCGAAAATTGTACTAAAGATAAAACAATCTGTTCATTGAAATGGGTCAACACCAGGAATAAATTTTCTTTTCATATTTTAAAAAGCCTGCTTGATTACCAAAACAAATATTGGTTTTCCGGCAAAGAGGCAGACTTAAAACCTTTAACCTTAAGACAGTTTTTGTCCTTATATCCATTTCAGTATCTTGAGCAAAGCCGGCTCTCAAGGTTAATTTCAAATTTAAAGGTTTTAAGTCCAAAAAATCACTCCATCAATCTTGGAAGCTTATTTGTATCAGAGAAAAAGTACCACTCATATCTCATCAAAGAAATAGTTAAAAATGCTGAAAATGCATTAAAGGATAAGAATATTCAATACCTATCGGCTCAAAAGGGAGTACACTTATCCCTGAGAACGATATGTAATTGCAGAAATTTATTTAATATCCCCAGCTATAGAGAAAGAGAGACTTATTCCTATGAAAAGGATGTAACTTTTAGCAGCTACATAATTTTCTCAAAAAAAACTTTAATAAAATTCCAGCTGAAGCAGGAGTTTATGAATTGAGCATTTCATCAAAAATTGATTACCCAAATAGCAGGAGTAATATTATATATATAGGCTCTTCGAAAAATTTGCGAAAGCGGATAGCGAACTACTCAGGTAATAAATTAAAAAATAAACATTTATATAAATTTATCAATAGCAATGATGCGTTTATGCGTTTTTGTTTAACTGACAATCACATTTTAGCCGAAAAAAAGCTTCTTAGAAACTTTAAGAACATTTATAGCGAATTGCCAAAGGCTAATAGTTTAGGAGGATAATTTTGAAAATGGATACAAAAGCAAAAGCAAAAGAAATAGAAGAACTTGTTCTGGAATTTGACATGGCAAGAATGTTTCTTGCAGAAGAAGAAGAAGAAGAAGAAGCCAGTATTGTCGTGTCACTTAAAGATATTACTGACCGTAAGAAGGCGGAGAAAGCATTGCAGGAGAACAAAGAATTTAATAGAGTCCTGTTTGATTACAATCCTATTGAAACCATAGTTGTGGATAGAGAAGGAAGAATAATCGACTTTAATCTGGCAAAAAAGAACTCAGGGGATAGATTGCCCAATATTGGGGATGGGATGTACAAGGATTATGCAGCTCATTATGAGATTGACATGTATGCTGAATTGATGAAATGCATCAAAACAGGGAAGGGGAGAGAGTTCCATGAGCAAAAATACAAGAACAGGTTTCTATCTATAACAATAGCTCCCTTTCCCAAGGGGGCTATTATAACATCTCTAGACATCACCGGGCACAAGGAGTGGACAGAAAAAGAGAAAAAAAAGAGCTATAGAATCGCAAAAGGCTTATGAAGAACTGCAAGCCAGTAAGGATGAGTTGATTCGCTCCGAGAGACTCGCCTTTACCGGTCGCATAGCCGCAAATATTGCACATGAAATAAGAAATCCCCTGACCAATGTAGCTATGGCAGTCCAGCAACTTGCGAAAGCTATTAAGTCTGAAAATCCCATGTCTAAAAATATGGACATCATTAAAAGGAACACAGAAAGGATCAACTATTTAATTACTGAACTCCTAAACTGTGCCCGCCCGCCAAAACTTAATATACAGCCATGTAATATTCATAAGGTATTAGAAGATATTTTAGAGTCCAACAAGACTAAGATTAGTTCAAAAAAGATAAAGATAATTAAAAGGTTTACCTCTGACACATTCATAATAAAGATTGATAAAGAACAAATGCAGCGTGCCTTCTTAAACATAGTCATCAACGCTATTGAAGCTATGCCCAGGAGAAGCAAATTGACCATTATTACAGAGCTTAAGGGAAACCTTTTTGAGGTGAAGATTCAAGATACAGGTAAAGGCATTCCTGAAGAAGATATTATCAGGATATTTGACCCTTTCTTTAGCTCCAAGTCCGGGGGTGTAGGCTTAGGGCTAACTATATGTTATGGGATTATTGTGAGTCATGGCGGCACAATAGAGGTGGAGAGTAAACTAAAAAAAGGATCTGCTTTCACAATTTTCCTGCCTACTGTTACCCCCCCCCCAACAAGGGTGCGAAGACCCTGCGATGATAAAAAAATGGAATTAAAATACGATATCAAAAGAGGCGCAGATATATATCGGGCAATTTATGGAGCTCGATTACAGAAATGGATTCTTGCGGGTAAGATAAAGCGAGGAGAAGTAATTGTCTGGCGAAGCGGTCTTTCAGGCTGGCGCAGAGCCGAAGAACTTGAGGAACTGGCGCCATTTTTTAAACAGTGGGAAAAAGAGCAATTAAGAAAAAAAAAGAGGATAGAAGAGCAAGTCCTCTTAAAGAAGAAGATAAAGAGTATTTTGATAGTAGACGATGAGAAGGATTTATGTTCGCTCCTGTCTGATGCCTTAACCCAGAAAAACTACAATGTATCGATTGCAAACACAAAAAGAGAAGCTATGGCTTGTCTTAAAAAGAAATCACCTGATTTAGTTCTGTTAGACCTAAAACTACCTGATGGTGATGGAATAAAAATCCTTCCTAGGATCAAAAGGGTAAATCCAGAGACAGTAGTAATTGTAATTTCTGCCTATGGAAGCGAAGAAGCCAGACAAATGGCAAAAAAGGGAGGAGCTTTTACCTTTATAAACAAGCCATTTACTGAAGAAGATATATTGAGGAGTATAAAAGTACTCTCGTAAGAAATGTAAAAATCAAAAATAAAAATGCAAAACGACAAATCAAAATTTAAAAAGGAATTCAAAAGAAGATTATATAACTTCGCCCTGAAACTTATAGAATTCATAGATAAATTACCAAAAGACAATGTTTCAAGAAGAATCGGAGATCAATTGTTGCGAAGTGGGACAAGCATTTTGGGGAATTATATTGAGGGACAGTCAGCCAGCAGTAAAAAAGATTTTACTAACTATTTTAATATTTCGTTGAAATCCACAAATGAGAGCAAATTGTGGGTTTCATTGCTTCGGGATACTAAGCGTGTTACGCCTGAGGAAGTTACTTGGTTTTTGCAGGAGTTAAAGGAAATTGGCAATATTTTTGGCACGAGCATTTTAACTCTTAAAAACAGGAAATGATTTTGGATTTTAATATGTAATTTTGATATTTGATTTTTAATATTTAATTTTACTTAAATGGGGTTCTAACGAAGTGGAAACAATCCTAATAGTAGATGATGAGAAGGATTTACGTTTTAACCTTTCCAATATTTTGAAGGACGAAGGTTACAACGCAATCGCTGTGGGAGACGGAAGAAAAGCGCTTAATGCAGTTAAGAAAAATTCTCCCAATTTGGTCCTGCTGGATATGAAGCTTCCTGGAATGGATGGGATGAAGATCTTAGAGAAGATGAGACTGATTGATAAGGATCTGATTATTATAATGCTTACTGCTTATGGAAATCTAAATGGAGCGGTAAAAGCAATGAAATTAGGGGCATTTGACTATCTTGCCAAGCCTTTTGATAATGAAGAATTAATTCTTGTAATAAAAAGGGCTCTTCGGACCCAATATTTAACCAAGGAAGTAGAAACTCTAAAAAAACGGTTTGGTGAAAAAGTTACAGCAGAAGAGCTAATGGGAGAAAGCCCTCAAATAAAGCAAGTCTTAAAGCAGATTAAGATAATCGCTCCGACCAATATGACTGTGATACTTCAAGGCGAAAGCGGGACAGGTAAAGAATTGATTGCCCAGATGATTCATCAAGAAAGCCCACGAAAAAATGGACATTTTGTTGCTATAGATTGCGGCGCAATTCCCGATACATTGGCTGAGAGTGAACTATTCGGTCATGAAAAAGGGGCCTTTACAGGAGCTGATGCTCAAAAAGAAGGCAGGTTTGAAGAGGCTAATGGAGGAACTCTGTTTCTGGATGAGATTACAAATCTCTCTTCTACCACGCAGAGAAAACTTCTCAGAGTGATACAGGAAAGAAGGCTTCAGCATATAGGCGGCAAGAGAAGTATAAAAGTTGACGTCAGAATAATCGTGGCTACGAACATTAATCTCTCAGGTGCGGTAAGGCGGGGTAAATTTAGAGAGGACCTCTTCCATAGGTTAAATGAATTTCATATTTCACTTCCCCCGCTTCGGGAAAGAAAAGATGACATCCCCTATTTAGCCATGCGTTTTTTAAAGGAGGGGAATCAGGAATTAGATAAAAAAATAGAAAGATTCTCTTCTGATGTAATGAAATTACTTCTGGATTATCCCTGGCCGGGCAATGTTAGAGAATTAAAGAATGTAGTCAGAAAAGCAGTACTTCTATGTGATTCCAATCATATCAAACCAGAACACTTTCCATTAGATAATATTGCTTCCACTAAAAAGCCCGAATTTCAGCAGGATTTGGATAACGGAGTCTCCCTCAAAGAGATCACTAAAAAAGCGACAAGACAGATAGAAAAGGAAGCCATTGAGCAAGCACTGGCAAAAGCCGGTGGCAATAAAACTAAAACCGCCAAAATCCTCAAAATAGACCGCATGACCCTGTATTCTAAGATGAAAGAGCACGGGCTACACAGATGAGCACAGATAAAAAAATACGGATGAACACAGATGGACTATACAAGGATTTGACCTATAAGATAATAGGATGTTTGTATGAGGTGCATAGAGAATTGGGTAGCGTGCACAAAGAAATTGTTTATCACAAGGCAGTTGCTATAGAACTAAGTAATAAAAATATTCCGTTTACTGAAGAAAAATGCCTAGATGTGAAGTATAAAGATAAACGAGTTGGGGTATATAAGCCAGATTTTATAATAGATGATAAAGTTATTCTGGAGATTAAGGTAGTACCGCTTATAACAAAAGCCATATATGACCAAGTTTATTATTACGTCAAAGGAACTAAATACAAATTAGTCTTACTGGCGAATTTTGGTACCAGTAAACTGGGTATAAAGAGACGTATATACACTTGAAACACATCTGCGATAATCTGCGTATTCCATCTGTGATTATCTGTGTAGAGTTTGCCCTACACTTCCCAAACGAACGCTGAAAGCTGTTGTAAAATAAATTCTACACAGATGTAGAAACAACTCTACGCTTTTGCTTTTAAATTTCCTCTCTTTTTAAGCTCCTCAGAATTCTTTCAAAAGATATTTAAAAAAAAGAAGATACGCAAGGGCCAAAATTTTTTCAATAGATACTTTGGCACGGAAGTTGCTTCTATACTTAAGTAACAGAAAACAGAGCGCAGGTTTTTCTGCTTTCTGTGAATTTTAAACGAAGGGAGGTGGGAAAAATGGCAGTAGAAAAAGCAATCGGTTCATCTAGTTTGGTTGAGGTTATTGACAGAATCCTTGACAAGGGTGTTGTGGTTGATGCATGGGTTAGAGTTTCTTTGGTCGGTATTGAAATACTGGCTGTTGAAGCAAGAGTCGTAGTCGCATCAGTCGAGACATACCTGAAGTATGCTGAGGCAATTGGTCTAACCGCAACAGCAGCTTAAGGATAGTTAAGAGAAAGGATTCTTGCCGAGCCACCCTTGTGAACACAGTCTGTGTTGAAGCATGGTTCGCCAAGAGATTCCTTCTTCTCCCTAAAGCGAAAGAAAGAGGAAATGAATATGTCAGAAGCGCTAGATTTAAAGGATGTAGTGGAAGATGTTGTTTCTTCCTATGAGAAGAGAATCCAGAGTATAGGTTCTGTTTTTGATGTTGATACTGCTCGTCTAATTTTTGGCGACTCTCAAGGGTCTCTCATTCACACCAGAGAGGAAAGAGGGGAAATTAATACTCAGCTTCGGGACATCCTTGCCAGAAAAGAGCATCTCAGGAAAAAAGACTTTGACAAGATGATGCAGAGCACCTTGTCAGTTCAGGATCAACGGGAAAAAGAAGTAAGAGGTTTGTTAAATACTTATCTTAATGAACAAAAAGAAATGGCTCAGGTTTTAAGGGAAAACTTAGAGAAGTTTAGAAATTCCCTTGCCAGAGGTGAAGTCGGAAGAGTCAAGGAATTCCAAGCAATAATTAAAGAAGTCCTTTCAAAGCAGGAAAAGAGAAAAGAAGAGATTACTTCCAAACTGAAGGACTTTCAAAAAGAACAACAGGAAATGGCAAAAAAGCTCAAGGAGCTTTTAGCAAAAGGAAGGGAGCTTAGGATAAAGGATTTCAAATCAATGCTTAAGGAATTCAATGTTCAAAGAGATGAACGATTGGTGCTTCAGAAGAGCAGGAAACAAGAAGTGGCCAAAATGCTCAGTAGCTTTAGAGAAGAAAGACAAAGAGCAGTAAAAGAGGACACAAGTAAGAAACGGAAAATTAAAAAGGAGGAATAAAGATGGGAATAGCAGAGAGTATGAGGAGTATGGTAGATGATATCGTTGTATCTCATGATTCACGGTCAAAGGCAATTGGCAGTATAGTGTCTGATACACAAAACATTCTGGGTAGTGCCAGAAAAACTATGAAAAACTTTGCTGTCGATAGAAAAAAGATGAGTGCAGAACAGTCCAGAAATCTGGCTGATTTTGCAAAGGATTTGTCAAAGAGCACAGGAGATATGATTAATATATTCCATACTAATCGTAAAAAGATGAGTGCGGAACAGGCAAAGGGCTTAGCAGATTTTGTTAAGGGTATATCAAAGAACGTAGAGAAATTGCGACAGAATGCAAAAGATATGATTAAGGGGTTCCATAAAGACCGTAAACAGACGGGTGCAGAACAAGCAAGGAACTTAGCAGATTTTGCTGGCAGTCTGGCCGGGGATGTAGATTCAATGTTGATTGGTTTTGGGAAGGACCGCAGCAAGATGTCAAAGGAACTCAAGGACAAACTTGGCAAAGCAATAAAAGATATCAAAGTATCTGTTGGCGAGACAATCAAAGGTGCCAGAGAACTCGTAGGCGAATATAGTTCTGATATGGCAAAGGCGAAAGATGCCTGGGAGAGCATGTCTTCCACTTTGGCTAAGGCTAAAAAAAGTGGTGTTGCTCCCAAGATTGAAGTCAGAAAAAAGGTAACTACAGTTAAAGAAGCTGTGAAAGAAAAACCAAAAGCTGAACCTAAGGCTGTGCCTAAACCCAAAACACCGGAAGGCCAGATATTAGCGTTGCTTGAGGAGCATCCGCGGGGAAGAACCATGGTTCAGATGGGAGAGGAGATGGGTGTCCACTTTGCCAGCCTTCTTAATCCAATGAAAAAACTGCTTGAAAGCGGCAAAGTTAATAAAATTGATAAGAAGTATCGTTTAGTCTAAGAGATTGTAACAGTGGCAAAATTAATAACTTGCGCTTTCTGTAAGGGTACAGGAAAAGATCCTTTTCGCCTGCTTTCCAAGCTAGCCGACTGCCAGGTATGCAGTGGTACTGGGAAGGTTAAGGTTGGTGAGCCTATAGTTGAATGTGCTTTTTGTAAAGGGAGCGGTGTTCATCCTCATAGTAGAGTTACCTGCTCTGCTTGTAAAGGGAGAGGTAGCGCTACGCATAAAGGGACTAAAGAAAAATGTCCCAATTGTGGCGGAACAGGATATAAAATAGATGGAAATCTTCCATGTAGTGTTTGTGGAGGTAAGGGAGTCATTAGGAAAAATTAAAAAAGAGAAAGGTAAAGTAAAATGATTGATGAGATGACTACAGTAATTGAACCAAATCCTTTGCCGGATTTTGTGGAAACAAAGTATATAAAGGATATTACTGGCAGAGCCCTTTCCTATATTAAGGCTGGCTTTCCAGTTCATTTTCGAGGACCTTCAGGTACAGGAAAAACTACTCTTGCTATGCATGTGGCCAGTAAACTAGGCAGACCGGTAGTGATGATTCACGGGGATGAGGAGTTTACAACCTCTGATTTAGTTGGTGGAGAACATGGCTACAGATTTAAAAAGGTTGTAGACCGCTTTATCTCAACTGTTTTAAAGACAGAAGAAGATATGGTAAAGTGCTGGGTGGATAACCGTCTAACAGTAGCCTGTAAATACGGGTTTAGTTTAATATATGATGAATTTACGCGTTCCAGGCCAGAAGCGAATAATGTTCTTCTTTCCATTTTGCAGGAGAAAATGATGGATCTGCCAATTGGAAGAGGAGGGGAAGAACCGTATTTAAAAGTTGATCCCGATTTTACCGCTATTTTTACATCCAACCCTGAGGAATACGCAGGAGTTCACAGGAGTCAGGATGCGCTCAGGGACAGAATGATAACCATGGATTTGGACCACTTTGATTATGATACAGAAATAGGTATTACCAGAGCAAAATCCAAACTCTCTAAAAAAGATTCCATGAGAATAGTTGATATTGTAAGAGGATTGAGGGAGTCCGGAAAGTGTGAATTTGCGCCTACTGTTCGTGGCTGTATCATGATTGCCAAAACTCTTAAGGTTCTAAAAATTTCTTCTTCTAATACAAATGGACATTTTAGCCAGATGTGTCAGGACATACTTGCTTCTGAGACGAGCAGAGTCGGCTCAAAGACGAATCAGGACAGGGTAAAGGAGATAGTTAAGGGGTTAATTAAGAAATATAGTTAGATTTCTGAATAAGAGAGGAGGTGTATTAATAATGATGACACAGCGCACTTTAAGTGTTAAGGCTATAAAAAGCTTAC
This sequence comes from bacterium, assembly GCA_018812485.1. Lineage (NCBI taxonomy): Bacteria > bacterium. The sequence goes on from JAHJDO010000140.1 coordinate 24,981, forward strand.
GTTCTGTAGGCGCCCGGTCTATTCCAAAGAGCCAAAGGTCAAGCTCTCTAGAATTATATACGCTCGGAACAGTAAAGGATAGATTGGAGAAAGAAGCATTTGCGTTAGATAAGAGAAGAGACACTGTTAAAAGACAATTGGATGATACAAAAAAGAGAATTAAAAAATTACAAAAAGAAGTATATCAGGAACAAGAGGTAAAGACTCATAAGTGTGTGCCTACTAAGCCTCTGAAAACTATGGCTATAAACTATTAATAATTGCTGCCAAAGGCAGCTTTACTTAAGGGAAAAAAATGGCTAAAGAAAAGAAAAAAGAAGAGGGTTTAGATATTGATTTTGGGATGGAGAAACTCGGTTTAGGGGGACTATTTAAGGGAATTGAGAAATTAGTTAATCTGGCAGCAGATTTAAAAGAAGCCGGAGGGGAGATTAAAAAAGAAGGCGAAATAGACCTGAGCCATCTTAAGAAAGGAATGAAGGGAGTATTTGGCTTTTCTGTAAAAAGCGCAGTGGGAGGAAAACCAACAGTTGAGACGTTCGGCCACAAAATTAAGAAGACCCCTGAAGGTCCCACGGTTGAAGAAGAGAGAGAGCCTATCGTAGATGTATTTGATGAAAAAGAAGAGATCCGAGTCTATGCTGAGATGCCAGGGGTAAATGACGAATCTATATCAGTCGATTTAAAAGGGGATATATTAGAAATAATGGCTGTAAGTAAGGATAGAAAATACCGCAAGGAAATTTTGCTTCCTGCTAAAGTTGAACCTAAAACTTTAGAGAGGAGTTTTAAAAACGGTATCTTAGAGATTAAGATGAAGAAGTGAATGGATAATGGCATTAACTGGATTAAGAGAAGATGCGTTAAAGCTGGTTTTATTTGGGGGAAAAGGTGGCGTAGGAAAGACAACCTGTGCAGTTAGCGCAGGTTTTTATTTAGCTAAAGATTTTAAGGCACTCCTAATTTCAACAGACCCTGCGCATTCGCTTTCTGATAGTTTAGAGCAGAAAATTGGCAGCAACATAATAGAGGTGAAAGGAACAAAAAACTTGCGTGCTTTTGAAGTAAGCGCAGAAAAAGCTCTTTCCAGATTCAAAATAGAACATGAAGACCAGATAAAGAAGATTTTGGATACCTCTACCTATTTAGATGAGGAAGACATTGATTCCATCTTTGATTTGCCTATTCCCGGGATGGATGAGGTAATGGGGTTTAAGACAATTGTTGATTTAATAGAGGAAGCGAAGTTTGACAAGTACATTGTAGATACTGCGCCTAGCGGTCATGCGATGAGACTTTTGACTTTGCCAGACCTGCTGGATGACTGGGTCAAGGTTATGGCAAAGATGAGATGGAAGTATAGATATATGGTGGAAAGATTTGGCGGGAAGTATAATCCTGACGAAGGTGATGATTTCTTATTAACTATGAAAAAGACCGTAAAGAAAATAGAAAATCTTCTTAGGGATCAAAAAAGGTGTGAATTTATAGCAGTTACCATTCCGGAAGATATGGCTATTTTGGAAACCGGGAGAATGATAAATAATTTGAACGACTATGGCATAAAAGTGAGGCAATTAGTAATAAATAATGTTGTAGAATCGCAGGATTGCGGATTTTGTAGAGAAAGAAGAAAAGGGCAGGAGAAACATATAAACCAAATAATGAAAAAGTTTGATGACTTAAAAATAACAATTGTCCCTCTGCAATCAAGAGAGGTCAAAGGCATAGATGCTTTGAATAATTTCAAGGAGGTGTTATTTCAATAATGGCAAAAAAGAACTCAGCTCTTACTCTAAAAGTAAAAGAAGCTCTTCCAAAGGATGCAGGAAGGGCTATCGCCAGGATTGACCCGGAAGATATGAAAACTCTTGGAATAGAAGTAGGCGAGGTTGTAGAGATTGACGGTAAAAGAAAAACTCCTGTCAAAGCAATGCCATCTTACGCAGAAGATAGAGGGAAAAAGACCATTCAGATGGATGGGATATCCAGAGAGAATGCTCAAATCGGTTTAGATGAAAAAGTAAAAATTAGTAAAATTGACTATAAGGCTGCTAGCAAAATCACACTCTCTCCTCTAACCGCATCAAGCCTGCTTCAAAGAGACAAAGATACCAGATATATCGGCTCGCTTATGGAGGGGCTTCCTGTAACCAGCGGCGATAGGATTAGAGCTACGCTTTTTGGCTCAAGATCCTGCGATTTCAAGGTATTGGATACTGTTCCTGACGGGGTGGTTTTAATAAACCAAACTACTTCAATAAAGATGGAGACAAAGGGGGTAGAAAAAGAGAGGTCAGCCAAAATTTCGTATGAAGATATTGGCGGGCTTGATAAGCCAATCCAAAGAATCAGGGAGATGATAGAGCTTCCTCTAAAATATCCTCAAGTATTTGAAAGATTAGGAATTGATCCGCCGAAAGGTGTTTTTCTTCATGGTCCTCCGGGTTGTGGGAAAACCTTAATCGCTCGGGCCGTGGCTAATGAGACAGATGCTTATTTTACCAGCATAAGCGGACCGGAAATTATGGGGAAGTTTTATGGGGAGAGCGAGGCTCGTCTCCGTTCCATATTTGAAGATGCTCAGGCACATGCACCTGCTATCATATTTTTGGATGAGATTGAATCTATTGCTCCAAAAAGGGAAGATATGGGCGCTGAAAAACAGGTTGAGCGAAGAGTGGTAGCTCAGCTTCTGGCTCTAATGGATGGATTAGAATCAAGGGGACACGTTGTTGTTATAGCTGCAACCAATTTACCTAATACAGTTGATCCGGCTTTGAGACGGCCAGGCCGTTTTGACAGAGAATTATCTATCCCTATTCCGGATAAAAATGGGCGATTAGAAATTTTACAGATACATACAAGAGGAATGCCTCTGGCAGAAGATGTGACTTTAGAGAAGTTAGCTGAGATTACTCATGGATTTGTGGGTGCGGATTTAGAATCATTAGCAAGAGAAGCAGCAATGTCAGCGTTAAGAAAGATTTTGCCTAAGATAGATTTTGAGTTAGCGGAGATACCTTATGAGACTCTTTTAGAATTGCAGGTTACTATGGACAATTTTTTGGAGGCATTGAAGGAAATAGAGCCTTCTGCTATCCGCGAGGTGTTTGTTGAAGTTCCTGATGTAAAGTGGGATGAGATTGGTGGGTTAGATGAAATAAAGAAGACTTTAATTGAAGCAGTAGAATGGCCTCTTAAATACAGCAGATTATTTGAGCACGTCAAAACAGAGCCGCCTACAGGCATTTTGCTCTCCGGTTCTCCGGGCACAGGAAAGACTTTGGTAGCCAAAGCATTAGCTACTGAGAGCGGGGTTAATTTTATTTCTGTTAAAGGCCCTGAGATTATGAGTAAGTATGTGGGTGAGTCAGAACGCGCTGTCCGTGAGATCTTTAAAAAAGCAAGAATGGCTGCTCCGTGTATTTTGTTCCTGGATGAAATAGACAGTCTGGTTCCTAAACGCGGAAGCGCTGGAGGGGATTCACAGGTAACGGAGAGAGTAATCAGCCAATTTCTTACTGAACTTGGAGGGATAGAGAGATTAAAGGGCGTAGTAGTGATTGGTGCGACCAATAGATTAGATATGATAGACACCGCAATATCAAGGGCTGGAAGGTTTGATATCCATTTAAACTTTCCATTACCTGATAAAAAGACAAGACTCAGAATTTTTGAAATTCATGCTAAAAGCAAACCATTAGATAAAGATGTAAATTTAGAAAAATTAGCAGATCAAACAGAAGAATATTCCGGGGCAGATATTGAAGCTATTTGCCGTCGCGCGTCTATGCTTGCTATAAGAGGATATATAGAAAATCAAAAATCAAAAATCAAAAATCAAAAATTAGAACTCAAGATATCAAAGAGCAATTTTGAAGAAGCTATTAGTCTATTAAAAGAACAGAAAAACGAAATAAAAGGGGGTGATTAAAATGGCAGGGATTATTGAGAAAATTAAAAACTTTTTTAGCAGCATGTGTATATGCAAAGTTAAGGAAGAAAAAGAAGAGCCTAAACTGCAACAGAAAGAGCCTAAGGTAGAGGAAAAACCTGAAGAACAAAAATAATAACCAAGGGGTAAAATGGCTGAAATTGGAAAATATATTTATGGAATCATAAATTCTAATACAAACTTCCGCCTTTTTATCTCGGGGGATAGCATACATACGATTCCTTCTCAGGATATCTCGGCTGTAGTAGGAGACTCTGAGATAATCGATTACACTTGTATACCTAAGGGTGATGTGGCGAAGATGCTGGTCAGGCATCAAAAGGTTATTGAAGGCATTATGAGTTCAGGGCTTACAATTATTCCTATGAAATTAGGTACATTCGCTGTTGACGAAATTGAGGTCAAAGATATTTTGGATAGAGGCTATAATCTCATTAAGAAGACTATGGAGAAGACGGGCGATAAAATAGAGATTGATATAGTCGCCACATGGAGTGATTTTCCTTCAATTCTTAAAGAGGTTGGGGAAGAGAGAGAAATCAAAGAGTTCAAAGAAAGGCTTTTAGCTAGTCCAAAAGAGATAACCATAACTGACCAGATGAAAGTAGGGCTTATGGTTAAGAAAGCATTGGATATAAGAAAAGAAAAATATGCTGAAAAGATAAAGAATACACTGAAAACTCTAGGCAAGGATCTAAAGATACATGAACTCATGGACGATAATATGGTTGCTAATATAGCCTTTTTGATAAATAAAACCCGGCAAATAGAGTTTGATAAAAAGATAGAAGGCCTAAACACTGAATTTCATGATGAGTTAAATTTTAGATGCGTAGGGCCGCTTCCACCATATAGTTTCTATACACTTGAGATAAAAAAGATGCAATTTGGCGAGATTGATTGGGCAAAAAAGAAGTTGGGGTTAAATGATTTTGCGGATAAAGATGAAATTAAGAAAGCCTATCGAAGAGTAGCCTCCTCTTCCCATCCTGATAGAAATCCGGATGCACCAGCTAAAATTTTTAATGATGTAAACAGGGCTAATAAAATACTTATTGACTATTGTAAAGCTCGTGAACAAGCAGGCGAGGAAGAATTTAAAAAGAACGCAATATTGATCAAAGTGAGGGAGTAGTAGGAATATGGAGAAAGAAGGGAAATATATCTATTGTGTTGTTGCAACATCACAGGAGAGGAATTTTGGGCCAATAGGAATAGGCAGCAGGGGTGATGAAGTTTTAACTGTTGGCTATAATGACCTGAGCATGGTTGTAAGCAGTCATCCAATGACTAAATTTACTGTTAATCGCGAGAATATGCTGGCTCACGAGAAGATAATTGAAGAAGTGATGAAGGAATTTGATAGCGTACTTCCAGTCAGGTTTGGCACTATTGCCTCTAATGCTGATGAGATAAGGAATCTTTTAGATAAAAGATATAGAGAATTTAAGAACGCATTAAGGGATATGGACCATAAAATAGAATTAGGCGTTAAAGGGATATGGAAAAATATGGAAATAATCTTTAAAGAGATTGTGCAGGAGAATAAAGAGATTAAGAAGGCAAAAGTGAAAATTCAAAACGGCGAAGGGAAAAAGAATATACAATCTAAGAGGGAGATTGGTAAAGAGGTTTTTGAAGCTCTGCAAAAGAAAAAAGAGAAAGAGGCAGAGAAGATAGTAGATGCTTTAAGGAGAACAGCCTTTGACCATAAACTTAATAGGACTATTACAGATGAGATGTTTATGAATGCAGCCTTTTTGGTAGATAAAGGGAGAGAGAAAGAATTTGATAATATAATGGATGATTTAAGTGAAGAATATAAGGATAGAGTAAAGTTTATGTATGCAGGCCCTTTACCTGTATTTAATTTTGTGAACATTGCCATTTATCCTGAGGAATGGGAAAAGTGAAAGAAGGTAAGTACATATATTGTGTAATAAAAGTTAATGAACCAAAAACTTTCGGTTCGCTGGGAGTTGGCGGAAGAGGGGACGAACTGCATACTATTTGCTTTAATGATATAGCAGTTGTAGTGAGCAATTCTCCAATAATAAAATACCCAGTGTCAAGGGAGAATACACTTGCTCATGAAAAGGCAATTGAGGAAGTAATGAAAAAGCATGTAGTTTTGCCGGTAAGATTTTGCACAATTGCTGAAGACGAAAAGAAGGTAAAGAAGATTTTAGAAAGAGAGTATGATAAATTCAAAGATCTGTTGGACAAAATTAATAATAAAAAAGAGCTTGGGTTAAAAGCAATATTTAAAGAGGATGTTATTTATAAAGATATCTTGGAAAAACATGAAGACATAAGAAAGTTAAAGGAAGGGCTGGCTTCTAAACCCCCTGAAGCGACTCATTACGAACGTATGGAAATAGGGAAAATGGTGGAAACTGCTCTGCAAAAAGAGAAAGAGATTTGCGAAAAGGATATTTTGAATACGCTTTCGCCTTTGGCAGTAGAGCATAAGACCAATAATACCTACGGTGAACGCATGATTATAAATGCGGCTTTTTTAGTGGAGAAAAGCAAAGAAACAGAATTTGATCAGAAGGTTCAGGAACTGGACGGGAAATATGGTAATAAAATAAAATTTAAGTATGTAGGAACCATACCGCCGTTTAATTTTGTCAATTTAGTAATTGAAACGGGAGAGTATTAATGTTTTTAATTGATGATATATTGCTTGCGCCATTGAAAGGGGTGGTTTGGCTTGGCAAGAAGATTAATGAGGTTATAGAGAAGGAAATCTCTGATGAAGGGCGGATAAAAGAGAAACTAATGGAATTACAAATGCGGTTTGAACTTGATGAAATAAACGATGAAGGATATAAGAAGCAGGAAGAAGAACTTTTAGCGCGATTGGACGCTATTAGAAAAGCAAAAGAAGAGGAGGTGTGAAGATGGCTAATATGGAAGAAGCTAAGAAAGCAGTTGCTGAGTTTTTGAGAAAGACCCTTAATGTCAAAGATATAAAGGTGATTAAGGTTGGAAAGAGTGAAAAAGGCTGGGAGACGGAAACAGAAGTATATGAAGAAAGTTCATTTATAAAGGCTCTTGGACTTCCAACAAGAGTAAAGGACCGGAATATCTATGAGGTTAAATTGGATGATAAATTAGAAGTCCAATCCTATGAATGCAAGAGTAAAGAAGAATAAGAATAGGAACAGGATATAAGGATGAAAGGATTATATCTCTATTGTATTAGAGAGAAAACCGAAGGTGTCATAGCTTTTTCTGCCAAAGGTATTGACGGGAAGGGAAAGGTTTTTACACTCCCTTATCGCGAATTAGAGGCAGTAGTGAGCAAAGTTTCTTTAGAAGAATTTGGGTCGAGTAAGATTCAGAAAAAGGCGCAGGAAGATCCAATCTGGATTAAAGAGAAAGCGCTTGCTCATGAAGAAGTTATAGAAAAATCTATGAGTAATAATAAAATTTTAGGTCTAATTCCGATGAGATTCGGTATCATCTTTAAGAATAAAGCGAGATTAGAAGAAACCCTAGATAAAGACTATTCCAGAATTAAAGAGGTTTTAGAAAAAATTGGAGGGAAAGAGGAGTGGGGTGTAAAGGTATATCTGAAAGACAGGAAGAAATTCGAGCAGATGGTAAAGCAGAAAAATAAAACAATAAAAGAAAAAGAGAAAGAAATAGCAGCTTTAGATGAGGGTATGGCCTTTTTTATGGAAGAAGAATTAAAAGAGATTATTTCTAGAGAAGCAAAAAAAAACTTAGCGAACATTGCGGAAGTCTTTTTTAAGAGTTTAAAGAAGTACGCAGTAGAGTCGGTTGAAAATAAAATTTTGGGGAAAGAATTAACAGGAAGGCAGGAGCTTATGATCTTAAATGCAGCCTATTTAGTTGCTAAGGAGAAAATCAGCGATTTTAAGAAGGAGGCTGATAATTTAAATCAAGGAATGCAAACAAAGGGATTCTATCTTGAATCCACTGGTCCCTGGCCTGCTTATAATTTTACCAAGTTAGAGATTAAATAATAAGATTATGGCTACTCTATTAAAGAGCACGGCTATTAAAAGAAGCAATGTAACTCTAGTAGATGTCCTGGATAAAGTTTTAGAGAAAGGGGCAGTTATAAACGGAGATATTGTCATAAGGGTAGCCGATGTAGACCTTGTGTTTTTAGGTTTAAGACTTATTCTCACATCGGTTTCCAAGGCAGAGGAGCTTTCTGGCAAGAGTTTCAGCGACCGAGAGAAGGAAGCTACTCCGGAAGATATAGCGTATATGCAAAAATTGCAAAGAGAGATAAGAAGGGCCGAAGAAAACATTCCCAAACTAATTGATGTTAGTGATCCCAAAAAGACAGAGCAAGGCTTAGCCAAGTTGGTTTTAACCTTGGTTGAACTTATAAGAAGACTGATGGAGAAGGAGGCTTTTAGAAGAGTAAAGAGAGGCACGCTTTCCCCTACAGAAGTTCAAAAATTGGGATTAAGCCTTAAGGCGGTAAAGAAAAAGATAAAAGAGATTCAGGCAATCTTTGGTATTGAGGACGAAGAATTAAATTTAGATTTGGGTCCTTTAGGAAATTTAATGTGAAAAAAGGAGGGATAAACGATGGCTGAATCACGAGTAGGGAGTTCGCTTAACACTACCAATTTAGCTGACATCTTAGAGAGGGTTCTGGATAAAGGGATTGTTATTGCCGGAGATATTAAGATTCAAATTGCTGATATTGACCTTCTTACCATCAAGATAAGACTTATGATTGCTTCAGTGGATAAGGCTAAGGAGATGGGGATAAATTGGTGGGAGCAAGATTCTTATTTATCTACAAAAGCAAAGGATGCAGAAATCGAAAAGGAGAAAGCAGGATTGCAGAAGAGATTAGAGCAGTTGGAAAAAAAGATTAAAGTCAAATAGCAGAATCAGCATTTTATTATGAAAACGTTAATTTATGTTCCAATTATACATATGAGTGCGGACTTAGGCAGTATTGCTAAGCAGGTAAATAAAAGAGGTATTGCAGATTTTGGAGAGGAATTCTGGAAGAAACACAGAGAGACTGTGTCCGGCTTCTGGGATTCAATTGTTAAATACTTCGCTAATTTAGAGGTTAAGGGTTTTAATATATACCAGGATGGCTTGGTAGCTGACGGAGAAGTTGGCCAAAAAATAGTAGAAGAAGGGGTTAAGTCTGGCAGTAAAAATTATGAAGTTATTGATGATTTATTAAAAAAAGGTGCAGTTTTGGTTCAAACGGAGAATTTCCCTCTGGTTAAAAAAGAAAGAGATCGTATTGTTGAAATTACCCAGGCTAAGACGATGACAATGAAGTTAATTGCTTATTTAATGTATAAGTTAACTAAAGATAGGCTTTTAAAGAAAAGAGATAATTATATAACCAAGAGGATAGATGAAACCTTAGAACATAGTGGGGGAAAAGGCATTCTCTTTTTAGGTGCATACCACAACATAATACCTGAACTCGCCAAAAAAATTCAGATAATTGAGGTAAAGGAAGCAAAAAAAGTAAGGGATTATCAAAGATTGCTTCTTTCATTCAGAAAAAATAAAGAAGAATTTGAAGAGTTAGCAAGGTATTTAATCTCACCAATATAAAAGAAGAACCCTTTACTGCTTTTTTCTCTTTCATAGTTAATCCCATAGACCATCTCCTGTTTTAATCTTTTCCCCGCCTTTATATCAGGAAGATAGTCTATAACCTAAATTTTTGTGTAGATTTTTACGTGAGGCAATGATACAATTCCCTGTTAACTAAAATCCGTGATACTATAAGGGGCTGTGGCGCAGTTGGGAGCGCGTCTGACTGGCAGTCAGAAGGTCAGGAGTTCAAGTCTCCTCAGCTCCACAAACTTATTATAACTTTATGGGAGAATATATGGCAAAACACAAAGTTTTTAAAATACATGATAAATTACATGTTACTATAACAAGTAAACAAATAGAATTAACATCTAACCTTAGGGATTATATTCAGCAGAAAACTTCAAAATTAACAAAATACTTCTCTCATATATCTGACATACATATTATTATAAGTGAAGAAAAATATGGACACGTTATAGAAGTTAATGCATTAACTAATGGAATAACAATGCCGGGCAGAGCAGAGCATACAGATGTTCATACAGCATTTGATAAAGCACTTGCTAAGGTCGAAAACCAAATCAGAAGATATAAGGACAAAATCGTAACTCATACATCTAAGCAAGAAAAGACAGAGAGTAATTCCTGATAAAAAAGGATATAAGGTGAGACTTACTGATTTTATTAATGAAGATGCAGTTTGTATAGATTTAAAATCAAATGATAAAACAGCTGTGCTTTATGAGCTGGTTGATATTCTCCTGAAATCTGGAGGAATTAAAAATGGTAATAGAGAAAAATTGTTTAACATTCTATGTGAGAGAGAGAAACTCGGCAGCACAGGAATTGCTACCGGAGCGGCTATCCCGCATGGAAAATCTGATTTGGTAAAAAGCATAACCATTGCTATTGGTATTTCTCCTAATGGAGTTGATTTTGATTCTATTGACGGGCAAAAGACATGTATATTCGCTCTTTTAATTGCGCCTCCTAGCTCTGCAGCTCCTCATTTAAGAGCACTGGCCAGAATAGCCCATCTTTTTAAAAATAAGACTTTCAGGCATGTTTTGATAAATGCTAAATCTCCAGAAGACGTAATAAGACTAATTGCAACAGAAGAGAAAACTCTTTGAGGGTCCAATGATAAAAACAGCAGTTAAGACAGAAAAAAGAACAATGACTCATGGAGTTTTATTGGATGTGCATGGATCTGGTGTGCTAATTACAGGTAAAAGCGGTGTGGGAAAAAGTGAAGCAGCACTTGATCTGATTACAAGAGGACAGCGGTTGGTTGCAGATGACGTTGTTAATATTAAATTAGTCGCAGAGAAATTTCTGATGGGCTCCGGGTCTGAACTCACTAAACATAAGATGGAGATCAGAGGTCTGGGCATTATAGACATTTGCGCTATCTTTGGAATAGGAAGCATAAGAAATCGTAAAAGGATAGAATTGGTGATAAAACTTGAACACTGGGACAGCAGTAAGGAATATGAAAGATTGGGGCTGGAAGAAAAAATACACTGTATATTGGGGATAGGCATTCCAATGATAATTATTCCTGTAAGGCCTGGACGTAATATTGCAACAATTATTGAAGTTGCTACGAAAAACCACAGATTAAGAAGAATGGGTGCTTTTGCAGCAAAAGAGCTGGATGAAGAATTAATTAATATGTCGAAAAACAAATAGTAAACTAAGAGAGGAAAAGGTATATGCGTAAGCCGTTAATAGCTGGGAATTGGAAAATGAATAAAACTGTGAGCGAAGCAGTAGATTTTGCAAATAACTTAAAGTCAGCATTAAGAGACCTGCAATATGTTGAAATTGTTATATGTCCTGCTTTCGTTGCTTTAAGTGAAGTTAGTAAAATACTGGAAGGAAGCAGCGCAAAGTTAGGTGCTCAGAATATGTATATGCAGGAGAATGGCGCATATACAGGAGAAATATCGCCTCTAATGTTAAAGGAACTGGGTTGCAGGTATGTTATAATAGGGCATTCTGAAAGGAGAGAATATTTTAAGGAAGATAATAAATTAATTAATGCTAAGATAAAGTTGGCCTTAAAATACCAATTGCGTCCAATTTTGTGCGTTGGCGAAACTCTCTCAGAATACCAAAACAATCAGACTATTGATATTGTAAAAACAGAAATTAGAGAGGGTTTAGCTGGTATAGATGAGGAGCAAATGAGTCAGGTAGCTATTGCATATGAGCCGATTTGGGCTATTGGAACAGGGAAAACCGCTACTCCAGATGATGCTAATAGAGTTCATAAGATCATAAGAAAGATTATATCAGAGATGTTTGATGCTAAAACTGGCGAAAAAACGAGAATACAGTATGGCGGCAGTGTAAAACCAGATAATATAGGCGCTTTGATGGAAAAATCCGACATAGACGGGGCTTTAGTAGGTGGAGCAAGTTTGTCTGTGGAATCATTTATAAGAATAGTCAATTATGATAAAAAAGACTGATATAAAAAAAACAGTTGTTATAGAAAACACGCTTGGTTTACATGCAAGACCAGCCGCCTTATTTGTTCAACTTGCTAATAAATTTCAATCGGAGATTTTTGTAGAGAAAAAAGAGCAAAAAGTAAATGGTAAAAGCATCATGGGAATAATGACATTGGCTGCTGGCAAAGGGCAAAAAATAACTATAACAGCAGACGGAAATGATGCTGAAAAAGCTGTAAAGGCCTTAGAAAAATTACTTAAAGATAAATTTGGAGAGGAGTAAACTAGATTGTTGAATGGAATTCCTGTATCACCCGGCATAGTAATTGGTAAAGCTCTGTTATTGGACAGTCGAATATCTGCTGTGCCTAAGTATAAGATTAACAAGAATAGAATAGCAAAAGAAATAATCCGCTTTACAAGAGCGCTTAGCAAAGCTAAAAGGGAGCTTACAGAGATTCAGAGAAAGTTCGTTGCCAAGGTTGGAGAAACGCACGCTGCTATCTTTGATGCGCATCTGTTAATTCTAGAGGATTCATCACTAATAGAAAAAACCATAGAACAAGTAAGAAATGAACAGTTTAATGTGGAGTTTGTGTTTTCAAAGGTACTGGAGAAGGTAATTAAAAAGTTTTCTGATATTAATGATGAATACATGGGGGAACGTGTAGCTGATATAAACGACGTTGGCAGACGTGTTCTCAAAAATCTTTTAGTCAGGAAGCATATGGATTTGTCTAATTTAAAAGAAAGGGTTGTGCTCGTAAGCCATGATCTTTCTCCATCAGACACTGCCCAAATGAATAAGAATAAAGTCATAGGCTTTGCGACTGAAATAGGCGGGCGAACTTCGCATACAGCAATCATGGCAAGAACGTTAGAAATCCCTGCTGTTGTAGGAGTAGAAAGCATTACTCAAAAAGTGATTACAGGGGACACTATTATTATAGATGGGGTTAAGGGAATAGTAATAGTAAATCCTTCTCCGTTTATTCTTGAGAAATATTTGAAGAAGCGGGCAGAAATTAAGTCATTAGGAAGAAAGCTCTCAAGACTTAGATACGTACGCGCAGATACGCTTGATGGGCAGAAAATTTTGCTGGCGGCAAATATAGAATCACGAGACGAAGTCCATTCAATAATAACACATGGCGCAAACGGGATAGGACTTTATAGAACAGAATTTCTCTACTTAAAGAGAAATTCTATGCCTAGCGAAGAAGAGCAGTTTAACGCTTATAGGTATGTTGCTCAAAAAATTAATCCGCAGAATGTGGTTATAAGAACTCTTGATCTGGGAGGAGATAAGTTTATATCAGAGTTAGGAATGCCAAAAGAAATGAATCCCCTTTTAGGTTTGAGGGCTATTAGATTTTGTTTGAAAAGGCCGGATATATTCAAGCCTCAGTTACGGGCTATTCTAAGAGCAAGCCATTACGGTAATGTGTCAATGATGTTCCCTATGATATCAGGATTGTCAGAACTAAGAGAGGCAAAAGTGCTTGTTGAGGGGGTAAAAAAGGAACTGGATAGGGAAAATCTTCCTTATGATAGGAATCTTAAGGTTGGCGCTATGATAGAGGTGCCTTCTGCGGCATTAATAGCTGATATATTGGCGAAGGAAGCAGATTTTTTTAGCATAGGAACTAATGACTTAATTCAGTATTCTTTTGCGCTAGACAGAGTTAACGAAAAAATCTCCTATCTCTATAGACCTAATCATCCGGCAGTTTATCGTTTGATCAAGATGATTATAGACGCTGCGAATAAGGCTGATATTCCTGTCACTATATGTGGAGAGATGGCAGGAGTGCCAGCATCTGTATTGGCCTTATTGGGATTGGGATTGTTTCGTTTCAGTATGGCCTCTGTAATAATTCCCGAAATTAAAAAACTTGTTCGCCATGTGAACACTAACGATGCAAAAAAAGTTGCTAAACATGTTCTCGAATTATCAACAGGCAAGGAAGCAGACAGGTATCTGAGATCCAAGGTTAAAAAGATTATCTCAAGGGCTGAAATTGAGATATATGGCTAAATACTGATGAAAGGAGGAAATGTTCATGGATGTTTTGGATAACTTAGAGTCGATAAAGAAAATAGATGTATCTAATATGTTTGATTTGATATTGAATTTTGACTCTCAGTGCGAGGAGGCTGTTTCTGCTGCCCGGTCTTGCGATATTCCTCGGGAATATTCACAGGTTGAGAAAATTATAGTCATAGGTATGGGTGGTTCAGCAATTGGAGGAGATATTTTATCAAAACTTCTCATAGATGAAATAAAAATTCCAGTATTTGTTAATCGCAATTATCATCTGCCTAATTTTGCAGATAAAAAAACTCTTGTATTTGCTACAAGTTATTCAGGTAATACTGAAGAGACACTTTCTTCTTACAATGATGCGAAGGGACGTGGTTGCAGAATAATTTGTGTAACAAGCGGGGGAAGACTGGCTGAGAATGCAGAGTCTGACAGTCTTCCACTCATAAAAATACCCGGTGGTCAACCTCCGAGAAGTGCGTTAGGATACATTTTTCTACCTGTGTTAATAGTTATGCAAAATCTAGGACTTACCACTAAGATGGAAGATATAAGTGAAGCTATAAGTATTTTAAAGAGGTTTAAAACTGTGTGGGGAAATAAATTCTCTGATTCAAATCCGGCAAAAAAACTCGCAAAGACATTATACAATAAATTTCCTCTGATCTATTCTGTGGATGGCTGTCTTGGGCCAGTAGCCCTAAGATGGAAAACACAGCTGAATGAAAACAGTAAAATTCTGGCATACAATAATGTTTTCCCTGAGCTGGATCATAATGAAATAGTTGGCTGGGAAGGGCTGGATAATCTAACCAAGAGTATGTCAGTCATAATACTCAGAGATAAAGGTGATTTTGAGAGAAATTCAAAGCGTATTGTTATAACAAGTTCAATCATAAAAGACAAACCAAGTGAAATTACTGAAGTCTGGACAGAGGGTAATTCTGTATTAGCCAGAATGTTCTCACTTATTTATCTTGGAGATTTTGTGAGTTTTTATCTTGCAATATTGTATGGAGTTGATCCAACACCTGTTGAGAGGATAGAGATATTAAAGAAAAAACTAGTGGAATAGCAAAAGGAGAAATCAGATGGTAACAAAGAATAACAACAACTATTTATTTACATCAGAGTCTGTAACTGAAGGACACCCTGATAAGATGGCGGACCAAATATCTGACAGTGTTTTAGATGTTATTATGGAGAATGACCCAAATGGAAGAGTTGCATGTGAGACACTTGTAACCACAGGCATCGTATATATTGCCGGAGAGATTACAACTTCGTGCTATGTGGATATTCCTACAATTGCAAGAAAGACTATTAGAGAGATTGGCTATACTAATGCTTCTTATGGATTTGATTACGAAACATGCGGGGTTCTTACTGCTATACAATCTCAGTCTCCAGACATTGCTCTTGGTGTTGATCCAGGTGGTGCAGGAGACCAGGGTATGATGTTTGGTTATGCGACTGAGGAGACAAAGGAACTTATGCCCTTGCCAATCATGCTTGCTCATAAACTTTGCAGAAGACTGGCTAAGATAAGAAAAGAAAAAGTATTAGATTACTTAAGGCCTGATGGAAAGTCGCAGGTAACAGCTGAATATGCAGATGGAAAACCATGCCGTATAGAAGCAATAGTAGTCTCAGCACAACATGACGGCGATATTGATATGAACATCTTAAAGGATGATATAAAAGAACATGTGATAAGACCTGTCATTCCTTCTAATCTGATGGATAGCAAAACCAAGATTTTTATAAATCCAACGGGTCGCTTTGAGATAGGTGGACCACATGGAGATACTGGTTTGACAGGGAGAAAGATCATAGTTGATACATACGGCGGTGTAGGCAGTCACGGCGGAGGCTGCTTTTCTGGTAAAGATTGCACCAAAGTTGATCGGTCTGCATCTTATTTTGCCCGCTATCTTGCAAAGAATATAGTAGCAGCTGGTTTAACGTCTGAATGTGAGATTCAGCTGGCATACGCAATTGGGGTACCTGAACCAGTTTCAGTTATGGTAAATACATTCAATAAAGGCAAGATAGCCAAAGATAAAATTAAAAAGCTTCTTATTGATAATTTTGATATGAGCCCGAAAGGAATAATTAATCATCTAAAACTTCGCAGGCCAATCTATAGAAAAACTGCCTGCTATGGTCATTTTGGTAGAGAAGAAAATACCTTTACATGGGAAAAGACAGATAAAGCAGATTTTCTTAGAAAAAAAGCTGGACTGTACTCGTAATTAATATATAGGAGGATGTTGTTTTGAAATACGATATAAAAGACATCAAGCTGGCTAAAGAGGGTAAATTGCGCATACAATGGGCAGAAAAAAGCATGCCTGTTCTTAGATCAATCCAGTCGCGTTTTATCAAGGAAAAGCCCCTAGCGGGAATTAGGTTAGGAGCATGTCTGCACGTTACAACAGAGACAGCTAATTTGGCAATAGCTCTAAAAGCCGGTGGCGCAGAAGTAAGGTTATGCGCTTCAAATCCTCTAAGTACTCAGGATGATGTTGCTGCTTCTCTTGTAGCAGATTATGGAATATCCGTTTTCGCTATATGTGGAGAGAATAACAAAACTTATTATAGCCATATTAGCAGTGCATTAGAAAATAAACCTAATATTACCATGGACGACGGCGCAGATTTAGTTTCCACAATTCACAATAATAAGAGAGAGCTTATAAAAGATATTCTTGGCGGAACAGAGGAGACGACAACAGGTGTTATTCGATTGAGAAGTCTGGAAAGACAGAAAAAACTTGCGTTTCCGATCATAGCTGTTAATGACGCCGACACAAAACATTTCTTTGACAACAGATATGGTACCGGGCAAAGCACAGTCGACGGCATTATTAGGGCAACGAACATGTTGTTTGCTGGTTCCACTGTTGTGGTATCTGGATATGGCTGGTGCGGACGGGGCTTTGCGAGCAGGGCTAAAGGCATGGGTGCAAACGTTATTATAACAGAAGTAGACCCTCTGCGCGCATTAGAAGCAGCCATGGATGGATTTTCTGTTATGCCCATGGAGAAAGCTTCTTATATTGGCGATGCCTTTGTAACTTTAACAGGGGACATACATGTTTTAGCAGCCAGGCACTTTAAGAATATGAAGGATGGCGCTATCATTGCAAATTCAGGACACTTTGACGTAGAGATTGATGTGCCGGCTCTTGAAAAACTGAGTAAAAGCAAAAAAAGAGCAAGAGAATTTGTTGATGAATATACTCTGCAAAACGGCAGGAGAATATGTCTTTTGGGAGAAGGCCGTTTGATTAATCTTGCATCCGCTGAGGGACATCCTGCAATGGTGATGGATATGAGCTTTGCCAATCAGTCCTTATCAGCTGAGTATATTGCGAAGAATTACAAAAAACTAGAGAACAAAGTATATAGAGTCCCTGAAGATATAGATAAAAATATTTCCCGACTCAAACTTGAGTCAATGGGTATTAAAATAGACACCTTAACTCCCGAACAGAAAAAATATCTCAGTTCATGGGAAATGGGGACGTAGCTTTACACCTCCCAGCATACATCTTTAAAATTGCAGTTTTCGCATTTTGTTTTATCGTATTCTGGTAATTTCTCAAATTCAAGATTGTGAATTTGTTGCCATACATCAATAATGAGCTTCTTCATATCTTCTGCCATTTTATCAGTTATTGTAAGCTCGAGTGTTTTATATTCACCTTCTTCTATATCGTATTTTTTTACTGTTCTTTTTGAGGGCTCAATAAATTCAAGTTTGCATGATGCAACTTTATAAGGCTCGGGCTGATTTTCCAGTATTAGCTTATATGCTATTAGCTGGTGAAGGTATTCGTCGCAGTCTTTATTAAGAGGGTCATTGTTGTCTGTAATACTTTTTATATGTCTATATGCATCTCCTGTTTTGTAATCAATAACGCACACATTTCTATTGCTTCCAACGGTATCTATTCTGTCAAACCTCCCTGAAAAAGGGATATTCTCATTTATAAATATTCCAAGGCTTTTCTCTATGAATAAAACGCACGCAGGGCTTTCAGCCTTCTTCTGATACCAGTTTCTGAGCTCCTCAACTTTCCCAAGGCAGCCTTGTTCTATCCTTTGTCCCGGGGACATATTTTTCAGACAGGTCTTAAAAACATTCTCAAAAAAACTAAATCCGGGGAGACTTCGTCTCGAGAGACTTTGTCTCTTTTTATATACTTCATAGGTTTTGCTCAATGCTTTGTGTACACATGTCCCAAATAGCAGGCTTTCAGTTAATTCACTTGGAATCATTAACAGGTTATTGTAGAGAAAATATCTCTTGCATTTTACATAGTTATTTACATTTGTTGGATTTAGGGTTATGGATTTTACGTAGTCTTTGAGAATTTCCTCTGTTTGCAAAAAGGGCGGACGTTCCTTAACTGTATCTATAGAAAATCTAAGAACATCTTCTTCAGGTATAAGGCATGTTTGAGGCTCAATATCCATGTTTTTAAGGAACATGCTGGGAATGTCTTTTTCCAGAGGGGCAGCAGTAAAAAATAGATTCGCTTTAGCTCTTGTACACGCTACATAGAATAGTCTTATTTCATCGTATACATGGAGTTTCTTCATCGCTTCCAAGGAACATACACTTTCAGGTATTTGAAGAATAGTTTGCGGAATAGGTATTAGGTCTGTAATTAGTTTTTTAGGCCATTTTTTATCATGAATACAAAAAGGAATAAAAACAGTATGAAATTCAGTTCCTTTCCCACTGTGAGCTGTTAATACCCTGACCCCTTTTTGATGAGAACTTGCAAGTATACCTTGAATTCCTATGCCGTAAGATTGCTGTAAATTGATATTTTCCACTAAATCAGTAATCGTTATTGTAGGATTAGTAGTTACCTGTTCCTTTACGTACTCAATAAAAGAAGAGATTGCTCTTAAATCTCTTACTTTTAATATCTGGTCTGTTTCGTATTGCGCTAATATAAACTCCAGCATTCCGGAATCCTTTATATACTGAAGTATTAGCTGATGAACCGGACGCGTGCTGGAATCCTTAATAAGTCTTTGAACTGCCCATGAGAATTTATGTAACTTTAGAGGTTTTTTAAGAGCAAGCCGTTTTGCCATTTCAAGCTGATGCGTTTCGTGCGATGTTATTTCTTCAAGAAGAGTAATTGGTTTATTCTCATTAATATTTTTCCTCTTTTTTAAGCTTACATAACTCAGCAATGCCGTCATATCACTTATGTCTATTCCAAAATAATCTGAAGCAAGTAATTCGAATATATACCTATCTGCATGCTCAGGATTATGTGAATTTACTGCAAGGTTTAGAGCTGAAAGCAGCTGCCTGACGCGCAGATGGGAGCTTATATCCTCTTTGCCATCTGTTACATATGGAATTCCTGTTTGCAGGAATGCATCAATAATAGGCAATATGTCTTTTCTTGTTCTAAGGAGTATAGCTATATCGCTGTATGGATCATCACCGGGTATAAGCTTCTCTCTAACAAGCCGTTTAATTTCCTCTACAATAAAAGATATCTCTTCTCTAATGGAACCAAACCTCAGGGACTTTATTATTTTATGTTCAAAATTCTTATGTGGGACTAAAAATTTCTGTGATATTCTCTTATGCGAAGGGATTCCTTCTATGAGTTTTCTCGATATATTGAGTATTTCAGGAGTTGAGCGGTAGTTTTCTGTAAGAATCATTTGTGTGAGATTCTTAAATCTGTCTTTTATTGTCTTAAAATTTGCAATAGATGCGCCTTGAAATCTGTATATTGACTGGTCATCATCTCCAACCACGCATAGATTAGTTTTCTTGGGATTAATAAGACTTAGAAGCAGTTTGATCTGAGCTTTGTTTGTATCCTGAAACTCGTCCACCATAATATAGCTAAATTTTTCCCTGTACTTTTTGCCAAGATTCTTGTCATGATTCAGAATATGAGTTGCCATTATTATCATATCATCAAAATCATATCTTCCCCGCTCATCAAGAATATGCTTTCCTCCTGAATCCTTGAGTTCTTCATACATTCGGTAGACCTTCCCAAACTGGTGAAGTTTCGGGATATGTTTTTCCTGAATAATCTCTCCATCACTAGAGATATTACTCAGACATTGGGAAAAATCCGAAGGTGTGATACCTTCCCTTTTTAAGATATTTATGTTTTTAACAATCTCCTTTTCATAATGATAAGGCGCTCTGAAGGGTCTTATTTCTGAGATGTTATCTAAATTGTCCAGAATGTATCTTATAAGTTTGATTCTCTCTGTATCGTGCAGTTCTATTTTTTCTCCAAAGGCTTCAGATACTTCCTCTGATTCAGTAATGATAGAATTTGCAAGACTGTGATATGTCTCAACTTCTACAAAGTAACCATCCATTCCAATAATTTCAACAATCCTTTCCCTGATAGTTCCGCTAGCAGCATTGGTAAAGCTCAGGATAAGGATATTTGACGGAGAAACATTGTGATTTTTTAGTATATTTGCTGTTCTTACAGAAAGCACCTGAGTTTTCCCGGTGCCCGGTCCGGCCAGTACAACAACATGTTCTTCAATATTATCAACAACTGCTTTTTGTTTATCATTTAGCTGGTTATAATAGTTGCTGTACATGATTTAATATATTAGCATAAAACTAAGGCGCAATAAAGAAAGTCAGTTTATATCTGTCATTGCGAAGGATAAATCCTGAAGCAATCTCATCTTTTTGAATTTTTATATTGTAGGGGCGGGGCTTGCCTCCGCCCTTTTTTCTTTATGGTTTTGGGAGTTTGGGGTATAATAAGAAATTGTAGGATTTCAGAAGGAGAATAGTTAAATGAACAATCAAGCTTTTAAAAATAATTTATACAGACTGTTAAAAAAAGATTCTCGACTTTGGGATGATGAAAAAAAGGAACTCAACGAAACTCTTTTGAAAGATTTGATTGATAAGTTGGATGAAAAACTTATTGAATTACTGCTTAGCGATAAAGAAACAAAAGGAAAATTCTTCATCAAAATCAAAGATGTTTTTGTTTTGAAGCAAAATGATTTGAAATTTTTTATTGATGAAAACAAGCTGGACAATTCTTATACGCAATACCAAAATAAAATTGGGCTACGGGTTGGGAATAAACTATTAAGCGAGCGGGACGAGGTTGTTTTGAATTGGCCTTTTAAGGATTGTGTTTTGGAAGGCGGGATGACGAAAGAGGATCAAAAAAGAAATGAAATCTTTTTTAATGAGGTTTTGGCCAAAGATGAAATTGACCGGCTTTATGATTCCAAAGCGCTGGTTAATTGGAAAAGATATACCGCTAAAGGCAAGAAAAAAGTAAAAGAACTGAAAAGAGATAAGGACGGGACTATTCGAGAAAACCTGATTATTAAAGGCAATAATTTGCTTGCCTTGCATAGCTTGAAAGAGCAGTTTGCCGGAAAAGTAAAGTTGATTTATATTGATCCGCCGTATAATACTTCTACTTCTGCAAATACTTTTGCATACAATAATACATTTAATCATTCTTCTTGGCTTGCTTTTATGAAAAATAGAATAGAGATAGCGAGAGAGTTATTAACAGATGATGGTTTGTTTGTTACAGCAATAGATCATTATGAAATGTTTTATTTGGGTGTTTTAGCAGATGAGATATTTGGACGTGATAACAGACTCGGAGTTATTGCCGCAGTTCATAATCCGGGTGGTCGTCAAGACGATAAATTTTTTCCAACAGCACATGAGAATATTTTGTTTTATGCAAAAAATATAAACAATGCAAATATATATACGTTGGGTTTATCTGAAGAGAAGTTAAAACAATTTAAACTTCAAGATAAATATGGAAAATATAAGTTGAGGGGCTTTAGAAGGAGTGGTAATAATTCTAACAGAGAAGATGGACAAGGACTTTATTATGCAATATATTTTAATCCCAAGAAAAATGATATTTCACTCGATAGAACAAATGGATTTGTAGAAATTTTGCCCATTGACGATAGAGGGGTGGAAAAATGTTGGAGATGGGGCAGAGACACATTTCTTAAAAAGATGGATAAATACATAGAAATTAAAAAAGTTGGGGATAAGTTTGATATATATGTAAAAGAAAGAGAATGTGACTACACGGGAGAAAAAGCAAAAACTATATGGACAAACACTAAATACACAGGTCAAACAGGCACTAATTCATTAAAAATATTATTTGGTAAAAAAATATTTACATATCCAAAATCACCTTACATGATGAAAGATATTTTAAAAATCACCACGAAAGAAAACGATATCATTTTAGATTATCATGCAGGTTCTGGAACAACAGCTCATGCAGTTTTAGAATTAAACAAAGAAGATGGAGGAAATCGAAAATTTATTTTAGTAGAACAGATGAACTATATCAATACTGTTACTTGTCCAAGGGTGCAAAAAGTAATGCAAAAAGAAAATATAGATGATTCTTTTCTTTATGTTGAATTGGCGAAATGGAATGAAGAAGCCAAAGAAAAAATATTAAAAGCGAAAAGTTTGGGTGAATTGGAAAAAATGTTTGACGAACTCTATGAGAGATATTTTCTTAATTACAATGTAGAAACTAAAAAATTTAAGGAAAAAATTCTCAAAGAAGAAGAATTTAAAAGGATTGGTTTAAATAAACAGAAAAAACTTTTTGTGGAGATGCTGGATATGAATCAAATGTATGTGAATTTCAGCGAGCGAGCGGACAAAAAGTATAAACTCTCGAAAGAAGACATTGCTTTAAGCGAAAAATTTTATAATTCCAAATAATATGTATGATTTAAGCAAAGATTTATCCGGCATGGTCAAAGAAAAAGCTTTTGACTATGGCATTAGCAAGCCGGAAATTCCTGTTTTTATTGCGGAAAATATTCGGCATAATTTGTGGAAGTGGCAAAAAGAAGCGCTGGAAAATTTTTTGACTCAAGAAAAGATCAAAGAAAAAGAAAATAATTTTGAGCCGACGCATTTAATGTTTAATATGGCGACTGGCACCGGCAAGACTATGCTGATGGCGGCTTTGATTTTGTATTATTACAAAAAGGGCTATAAGCATTTTATTTTCTTTGTTAATCAAAATAATATCGTTGATAAAACGGAAAATAATTTTATCAATAAAAATCATACAAAATATCTCTTTCGCCAAAACATTGTGATTGACGATAAAACTATCAACATTCGCAAAGTAGAAACTTTTGATGATACGGATGATATTCAAATTAAATTTACTTCAATTCATAAACTACACAATGCGGTTTATTTGACAAAAGAAAATTCAGTTACGCTTGAAAATTTACAAAAAAAGGATTTAGTAATGATCGGCGATGAAGCGCACCATCTCAACGCTTCAACAATAAAAAACGGACAAATAGAAATGGATCTGCCAACCGAATTAAAAGAAAACGCTAGCGGAAAAGATGTTGAAAAAAGTTGGGAAAACACAGTACGCAATAAAATTTTAAGAAAGGGCAAGGACAAACAAGAAACAGAAAACAAAAATGTTTTACTAGAATTTACCGCGACCATACCAAAAAATGCCGATGTTATAGAAAAATATCGCGCTAAAACTATTTATAAGTTTAAGCTGGCGGATTTTCTTAGGGCTGGCTATACCAAAGAAATAAACCTTGTTTCCACTTCGTTAAAAAAGAAAGAAAAAAATTTACTCGCTTTGCTTTTTAATTGGTATCGCCATCAAATCGCGCTTAAAAATAATATTGCCAATTTCAAGCCAGTAATACTTTTTAGAAGTAAATTTATTGAAGAATCAAAAGCGGATTACGAAAAATTTTTAACTATCATTGGCGATTTAAAATCGGCTGATTTTGATTTTCTAAAAAATATTGAAAGTAGCATAAAGCAAGATGATGCCAGTTCGACTAGGGTATATGAGCAAGGCAAAAGTCGAGTACGACAAATGTTGGGATTTATCAAAAAAGAAAAAATCAATATTCGGGAAATAGTGAACTATATCAAGGACGAATTCACTGAAAGAAATTGTATTATCACAAACTCGGAAGATAAAAAAGCAAAAGGGCAAAGAGGTGGCGAAAAGACAACAAATGAGCAAAATGATTTGTTAAATAATTTGGAAGATAAAAATAATCATATTCGTGCGATTTTTACCGTTAAACGATTAACGGAAGGATGGGATGTGTTAAATCTTTTTGACATTGTGAGGCTTTACAAAGGGCGTGATGAAGCGCATGACAAACAAAGCAAAAAAAGAAAAGCAGGTGAAGCGACTGTGCAGGAAATACAGCTAATCGGGCGAGGTGTGCGATATTTTCCTTTTGCCTATAACGAACATGAGAAAAATAAAAGAAAGTTCGATAATAATTTAGAAAATCCGCTTAGGGTATTGGAAGAATTTTATTATCACAGCGATGACGACAATCGTTATCTTGATGAATTAAAAAGAGAACTTAAAAAGAGAGGATTTATCCAAGATAATCGAGAGATAAAAAAATTTGCGTTGAAAGATAAATTTAAGAAAACTGATTTTTTCAAAGAAATAAAAGTCTGGAAAAACGAGCAAATAGACAACCCCGAAAAAAGAAAAAAGAATTTAAAAGATCTTAAAGAAGACCCTTTGTTTAATCCATTTAAGTATGAGATAAAAGAATTTGCAATAAAAGAACAGCAAGTTCTTTTAGATAAAGAAGAAGATGAGATTCTTTCGGAAAGCGTGAAAAAGGACAGTAAAATAATAAGCAAAAAATTCAAAGATTTTGAAAGGCATATCGTTGCAAAGGCAATTAATAAAAAAGCGACAAAAGACTTGTCTCTTTTGCGCTTTGATAATTTACAGAATGAATTGAGTATCAATAGCATTAACGAGCTTGCGGATAATTTTATTGGCAATTTTAAGATTAATATAATCACCTCAAAAAATAATTTTGATGATATTAGCAACGAAGAAAAACTGGATTTATTGTTGGAATTTTTTGATGAATTCACAAGAAAGCTTAAAGAAATTGCAAAACCTTACATTGGAACTAATTTTAAAGCATTAACCTTTGAACAGCTATTTGGCGAGCCAAAAGAAAAATATATAAATACGGAAAAATATGATAAAAATTATGAAAACGAAGTATTAAAAAATAAATGGTATGTTCTGGATGGCTTTGTCGGAACAAGTGAAGAAATTGGATTATTTGAATTTTTAAAAGATAGAATCGGTAATTTGGATGAAAAATATAATGAGGTTTATTTGCTCCGAAACGAAGAATTATATAAAATTTATGACTTTGAGCAAGGACGCGGGTTTGAGCCGGACTTTTTGCTATTTCTGAAAGGCAAAAAAGGCAATTTATATTATCAAATTTTTATTGAGCCAAAGGGCGGTCAATTTGCTGACAAAGAAGGCGAATTTAAAGAGAGTAAAGAAGGATGGAAAGAAGAATTTTTGCAACAGATTACTGATAAATATGGAAATGGGGATTTATTGAAAGCGGAAAATAAAGATTATAAATTGATCGGGTTGCCATTGTTTAATAAAAAAAATGAATATGATTTTGAAGAAGCTTTTAATAGGATGGTTTTGAAGAATTGAGAGAAGCTAAATGTCCAGCTCAAACCTTAATCACTGGATTCCCCGATTAAATCGCAGAATGACAGGCGAGATTGCCACGTCGCTATGCTTCTCGCAATGACGGACTTGGGTGAATAGTATATGATTGATAGAAGATTGCTGGAAAATTTTGACTTCATTTTGTTTTTTACAACGATTATATTATGTCTGGCGGGCATAATATTTATCAAAAGCGCTACCAGTGCACTGGAAATTGACTACGCAAAAAGGCAGCTTTTATACTTTTCTATTGGATTAGTCGGGCTGATAATTGCAGTAATGTTTAATTATTCTAAGATAGCTAAGCATACAATACTAATTTATGTGTTGTCTATTTTGTTATTAATGATGGTTTTTCTTATAGGCAAAGGCATAGGTGGGGCAAAAAGGTGGATCTCTCTTGGTATAGTAAGTTTTCAGCCGTCGGAATTATTTAAAATTACATCTATCTTAATGATAGCGTATTATTTGGATAAGACGGGTAAGGGAGTAAGTAGTTCTAAAAAATTAAGTTACGTTTTTTTAATTATGGTTTTACCAGTTTTACTTATTATTGT
This sequence comes from bacterium, assembly GCA_018812485.1. NCBI lineage: Bacteria > bacterium. The sequence goes on from JAHJDO010000140.1 coordinate 51,146, forward strand.
TCAACCGGATCTTGGTACCGCAATCTCTCTAATTTTTATTATCTTTGCTGTTGTATTCGTCTCGGAAGGAAGCATTCGGAATATGTTGATTGTAATTGGAATAAGTCTTGCTAGTTGTCCGTTTTTATGGAGATTTTTAAGAACATATCAGAAGAAAAGACTGCTGGTTTTCATGAATCCAGATGTAGATCCTTTAGGTGCTGGTTATGCTATAATTCAATCAAAGATAGCTGTTGGAGCCGGTGGATTATTTGGATATGGATGGAAAAGAGGTTACCAGACGCACCTTAACTTCATACCGGAACATCACACGGATTTTATCTTCTCAACAATAGCCGAGGAATGGGGATTTATAGGAGCATGCGCATTGTTGTTACTTTATGCTGTTCTCCTTTGGCGTATGTTTAGTATAGCAAGCCTGGTAAGAGATAAATTGGGCTTACTTATAATTGTTGGGGTAATTTCTCTTTTTGGGGTACAGGTTTTTATCAACATAGGAATGGCAATAGGGATAATGCCTATCACAGGGCTTACACTGCCGTTTTTGAGTTATGGAGGCTCATCCTTAATTGTAAATATGTGTTTAATAGGGTTAGTGCTTAATATAGGAATGAGGAGGTTTAGAATCTAAATATGAATGTTATAGGAGTTGGGGTAGATCTAGTTGAGGTAAATAGAATTGAAACCGCTATTAGAAGATTTGGAGATAGATTCCTGAAGAAAATATACACAGACATGGAAATAAAATACTGCAATACAGGAAAAGTAGCCTGCCAGCATTTTGCGGGGAAGTTTGCAGCAAAGGAAGCGGTATACAAAACATTAAATATTGATTGTGTTGTAAAATGGACAGAGATAGAAGTTAAAAATTTAGAACAAGGTCGTCCGTATGTAGTTCTTCATGGTAAAGTAAAGAAAATTGCTAAAGAAAAGAATATTTCAAGCATTTTGGTAAGCATTTCTCATATAAAGACTCGCGCAGTAGCTTCTGCAGTGGCTCTGAGTGTTTAAAATATCGGAATATAAAAATCTCTCCTTGTCTTTTATTTCAGGAATACTGCTTGCAATTTCCTTTCCCAAAATTGATTTTGAATATGGTGCATGGATAGCTCTAGTTCCACTATTCCTGATTTTAGTAAATGTTGATTCAAAAAAAGCTTTCACTTTCTCCTATGTAACAGGGGTAGTTTTTTTTGCATCCACAATTTATTGGATATCCTTTGTCAGCACATTAGGCACGGTGCTGCTTGTTTTATATCTTAGTCTTTACATAGCTGTATTTGGAGTTCTTACAAACTGTCTTTTTAGGAAGCTCAAATTTCCGCTAGCATTTATTGCTCCTCCTGTCTGGATATTGCTCGAATTCGCAAGAGCACATCTTCTCACAGGCTTTCCATGGGCATTATTAGGCTATTCTCAGTATAAACAGATTACACTTATTCAGAGTGCATCTTTTATTAGTGTTTATGGCATATCATGTTTGATTGTTTTAATTAATGCCTCAATTGCCGACGTATGGTTGTTTTTTAAGAATAGAAGGGGAGACTGGAGGTTCTTAATATGTCCAGTATTATCAGTTATTGCTGTTATCGTTTTTTTTATTTATGGCAATATCAGTATAAGGACAGAAAAGAGAGAAAGTGTTGAAGAGAGTATTAAGGTTGGAATTGTTCAGCCAAACATAATGCAAGAAGAAAAAGCAGAAGATAATTATAGCTCAAGAGAGAGAGTTCTAAATGTTCATCTAAATCTGAGTGAGAAACTTCTAAAATTTAAACCTGATATTATTATTTGGCCTGAAACTGCGCTAACATATGTAGATAAGTACGATGAGAAATTAATTACTAAACTCAAGAATTTTGCAAAGCATAATAATTTACATCTTCTAACAGGTGTTTGTTACAGGTCGCTCTCAACAAGTAAATTCTATAATAGTGTGTTTCTTTTTGCTCCGAATAGCGCAATAAGACAACGCTATGATAAAATACATCTCGTGCCGTTTGGTGAATATATTCCCATTAAGAACCTTTTCCCATTTTTGAGCAAAGTGGTTCCCATAGGGGATTTTGATCGTGGGAAAGAGTACACAGTGTTGAATTTTTACAGAAAAGGTAAACTAGATTCAGATCGAAAAATTAAGTTTGCTTGTACAATCTGTTTTGAAAATATATTTTCAGACTTTACTCGGCAATTTGTAAGAAATGGCGCACAGTTTCTGGTTAATGTTACAAATGACAGCTGGTTTGGTAACTCCAAAGCTCCATATCAGCATATGTCAATGTCTGTATTTAGAGCTGTAGAAAATCGTATACCAGTGATTTTCAATGCAAATACAGGTGTTTCTTGCTTTATTGATAAATACGGGAGAATAAGTAATAGAGTAAACAATAGCAAAGGCGATATCTTTATTGCAGGAACTGGTTTTGCTAATGTGTCTTTTAATAATAAGAAAACTTTTTATACAAAGTATGGAAATCTATTCGTGATATTTAACATAATTTGGCTGATAATATTGACAGGTATTTATATATTTGTTAGAATCGCCCCTCATCCTAGTCTTTTGCCCACATAGCTCAGTTGGCAGAGCACATGCATGGTAAGCATGAGGTCATCGGTTCAATTCCGATTGTGGGCTCTGTCAAAAAAAGGACTTGCAAGAGAAAAAGGATATGATATAATCCGTGGACTTATTTAAAAGCAGGAGGAAATAGAGAGATGGCGAAGGAGAAGTTTGAGAGAACGAAGCCGCATATAAATGTAGGGACAATAGGGCATGTAGATCACGGGAAGACAACATTAACATCAGCAATAACAAAGATATTAAGCAAGAAGGGATTAGCAACAGCAAAGGAATTCGATGAGATAGATAATGCGCCTGAGGAGCAAGAGAGAGGAGTAACGATAAATGTACATCATGCAGAATATGAGACAGAGAATAGGCACTATGCGCATGTAGATTGTCCAGGGCATGCAGATTATATAAAGAATATGATAACA